>CANGUI010000027.1 GCA_947457025.1 Flammeovirgaceae bacterium
GTCGCTGGAACCCTTTAATACACCGCTGCGGAGCCTTTTTGCACTCGAACCATCTGCCTCCCAGCGTGAATTTCTGGTGAATAAGTATGTGTACGACACCCTGTATCGTACCACACGGGCAGAGGCCGAACTCGTGGCCACAAAAAACAAGTTCTTCCTGGTCGGGTCATTCAAGGGCGGCTCGGGCCGAGAAATCATCATCCAGGCCTTCAACGTTACCCCTGGCTCCGTCAAAGTTTTTGCCGGCGGCACGCCGCTGCGCGAAGGCACCGACTACAACGTGGACTATTCCTTTGGAAAGGTGACTATTCTGAACGAAGGCATTCTGAGTTCGGGAAAAAACATCAGCGTTACCTATGAACAACAGGATGCCTTTCAGTTTCAGACACGCTCGCTGCTGGGCACTCGCTTCGACTACCGCCTCAACGAAAACATCAACATCGGCTCAACGCTGCTCTACTACAACGAGCGACAACTGGTTACCCGCAACCTGATCGGCACCGAACCGGCGCGCAACCTGCAGTATGGTCTCGATGTCAACATCAAAAAAGATTCCCGCCTGCTCACCAAGATCGTAGACGCGCTGCCGTTCCTGCAGACAAAGGAAACTTCTACCGTAAATTTCAATGCCGAGTTTGCCCAGTTGCTCCCCGGCACTTCCAATGTCGTCAGCGGAGAAGGCACGTCCTTTATCGATGACTTCGAGAACTCGGCCACTCCTTATTCGTTCATCAACCCGCAGAATTGGCGCCTGTCTGCTGTTCCTCAAACTGCAGGTAACCCATTTGATCCCTCCAATGGAGCCGTGGACGACATCCGCGCCGGTTATAAACGGGCACGCCTGGCATGGTACACCGTAGACAACCAGTTCTATCGCGAGGGCGGACGCTTCAAGCCGACCAACATCACCGACTATGACTCCCGGGAGAACCACTACACCCGCGCTGTAAATCCTAAAGAGATTTTTCCGGCCCGCGATCTACAGTTGGGGAATTTCTTCGAACCAATTCTGGACGTGGCCTACTACCCGGAAGAACGCGGGCAGTACAACCTGAATCCCGACCTCACCAACGAGGGCTTTCTGAGGGCACCCACGTCAAACTTTGGTGCCATCACCACCGCCATTCGCAATGAAGTGGATTGGGACAAATCGAATATTGAGTACATCGAATTCTGGTTACTCGATCCGTTTATTCAGGGCCGCAATGGCTTGATCGATGATGGAACCGGACGCCCGCCCCGAAACAACACCACCGGCGGAAAGATGATCTTTCAGGTGGGGAGTATTTCGGAAGACATCATGCGCGATGGAAAACATGCCTTTGAAAACGGCCTTCCAGAAGATGGTAACATCGCTGCGGAAACACAGCGCAATGAATGGGGGTACGTCACCAGGCGGCAATACCTGAACAATGCATTCAGCAATAACACCGCCGCCCGCGAGAATCAGGACGTGGGCCTTGATGGAGCAGGTAATGCGCTTGAGCGTACCACATTCAGCAGTTTCATCAGCCAGGTGCCCGCTGCTGCGCGCGCCGGCGTGGAAGCGGATCCGGCGGCAGACGACTTCGATTATTTCTTTGGTGATGATTTGGATAGCCGCGATGCCGGCATTCTGGAACGGTACAAAAAATTCAATGGCATGGAAAATAATTCGCCCATTGTTACCGGGCCGATAGCCGAGTTCGCTACCAACCTGCCTGAAAACGAAGACCTCAATCAGGATAACACGTTGACCGATCTTGAAGAGTACTATGCCTACAACATCGACCTGCGGCCAGGCCAGCTTGAGGTAGGCAAGCAATTCATTGTCGATCAGTTGAAACCCACCACACAAGCATTTGGAGGTGAGGTTACCTGGTATCTGTTTCGGATTCCCATCCGGCAGTTCACCGAAAAGGTCGGACAGATTAATGACTTCAAGTCCATACGCTACATGCGCGTGCTGCTCACGGGATTTGCCGAGCCAGTCGTGTTGCGATTTGCCAACTTCCGTGCTGTGGGCAACCGCTGGCGACGCTATACCGCAAACCTGGAAGAATCGCGCTTTGGCGAGCCCATTGAGCCGAACTTCGACAATTTTGCACTCTCGGTGGTGAACGTGGAAGAAAACGGGCAGGGCAACAGCGAAAAACCGCCCTACATTCCTCCGCTGGCGCGCGATCGCGACATTACATCTGCCGTGCAGCGCAGACTTAACGAACAAGCCCTGCAACTATGCGTGAACGACCTGGCCGACGGCGATGCGCGGGCTGCGTTCAAGAACGTGTCGCTCGACTTTTTCAACTATGGCCGCCTCAAGATGTTTCTCAGTGCGCACGGCGGTAACATCCAAGACAATGAACTGGTGGGCTTCGTGCGGCTCGGTACAGACTTCGACCAGAATTATTATGAAATCGAAGTTCCCCTGCGTGTTACACCGCCCGGCAACACGAATACCCTGGAGTCGGTTTGGCCCGCAGAAAACGAACTTGATCTGGACCTCAACGAGTTGTATGCCATGAAAGCGCAGCGCGACCGCGAGAACTATCCCTTAGGGCAACTTTTCCCGCTCAATGCACCCAGGCAAGTAGGCAAACACGGTATTCGGATATTGGGCCGCCCGGACCTGAGCCAGGTGCGCCTGATGATGATCGGTATTCGCAATCCGCGCTCCCCGGATGGTCAGGCAAAAGACGTTTGCTTGTGGGCCAATGAGCTGCGTCTGACGGATTTCGACCGCACCTCTGGCTGGGCGGGTAACATGGTATTAAATACCAAACTGGCCGATCTGGGTACGATCACCGGATCCTTGCGTCACATTACGTTTGGCTACGGCGGCGTGCAATCCAAAATCTATGAACGTGCCCGTGGCGAAACCACTGCTTACGATGTGTCCGTCAATCTGAACATCGATAAGCTGCTGCCCCAAAAAAGCGGATTAAAGATTCCGCTCTTTGCCAGTTACGAGAACGCCACCATCAATCCCAAATTTGATCCCGCCAACCCCGACCTGCGCATCCAGGCTGCACTCGCCTCATTCACTACCGATGGGGAGCGATCCAACTACCTGGCCCGCATCCGCGATGAGTCTATCCGCCGCAGTCTGAACCTCACCAACGTGCGCAAAGTAAAGGTGAAGAAAGATGCCCGTCAGTACCTGTGGGACATCGAGAACTTCGGATTCACGTACTCCTTTTCCGATGCTACGCAGACCAATTTTAACCTGCTCGAAAACACACGACGAAGCGTACGTGCCGGTGTAGACTGGCAATACAATTTTTCCTTCAAAGGGTTTGAACCGTTTAAGAACGTATCATTTTTGAAGTCGCCCTTTCTGCAACTCATCAAAGACTTCAACTTTAATCCGTTGCCTGCCAACATTACCGTTCGCGGTGATCTGGACCGATCGTACACCAAGATGGCATATCGCAACAACGCCACCGATGTCCAGTCTTCGCTGCCCAACCTGCAGAAGTTTTTTGTGTTTAACCGAAATTACAATGTGCGCTGGGCGCTGACCAAGTCGATCACAATCGACTACTCTGCGCGTACCAATGCCATCATCGATGAGCCCGACACCGATATCACCGGAGGATTTTCGCGGCTGTTAAACCGAAATATAACCGCTCAGGAGTATCGCGATTCCGTTATAACCAATCTGCGATCATTGGGCCGGATCAAACAGTTCGAACAAACCGTTACCGGCAATTATACGCTGCCGCTTGATAAGTTGCCGCTGACGAACTGGCTGACCGCAGACTACCGCTATAACGTAGGGTATTCTTTCCGGGCCGGCCCCATTGAACAGAAAGAAGAATTGCGTTTGGGCAACATCATCCAAAACACGCAGGAGCAGGCCGCGAATGGCCGCATAGATTTTGTAAAATTGTACAACAAGTGGAAATTTCTGAAAGATGCCAACACACCAAAAAAGGCACTCACGCCGCTGGAAAAGGTAAAGTTACAGAAAGAGGCAGCGAAAGATACCGTCAAGCGGCCGCCGGAGTTGAGGGCATTGAAGTCGCTGGCGCGCCTGCTGATGTCGGTACGCAACATTACCGGCTCGTATGCCATCAATCAAGGAACTATTCTCCCCGGATTCACACCGTCGCCCTACCTGGGCGGCATGGATCGCACCGGTAGCGCACCGGGCTGGGGGTTCATACTCGGCAGCCAGGATCCCAATATCCGTTTCCGGGCAGCCCGAAACGGCTGGCTATCCACCAGCGAACGCCTGACTACTTCATTTAGTCAGTTGCAAAACCGGGAACTTTCCTTCCGCGGCAATGTAGAACCCTCCGCAGATTTTAAGATTCAGTTAGATGTAAAGAAGTCGGTGAATTCTACGTTTCAGGAAATTTTCAGGTTCAGTGCCGATAGTGGCCAATTTGTATCGCTCAGCCCGGTGCGCGGAGGCTCTTACCGCGTGAGTATGCTCACCATCAAAACCGCTTTCCGGAACAACACGAGCGAAGACTCCGAAGTCTTCCGGGAGTTTGCCAGTAACATCGATGTGATCCGGACACGGTTTCTCACCGCACAGGGTACGGGCTTTGAAGGGCAATCACAGGATGTGCTGATCCCTGCTTTCCTGGCCGCCTATTCCGGCAAAGATGCGTCCCGCGTATCGCTGTCTCCGTTTCCCAACATTCCATTGCCGAACTGGCGGCTGGATTACAACGGATTAAACAAACTAAAGATCTTCCAGAACGTGTTTCAGTCGGTATCGATTTCACACAGCTACAGTTCCAACTATCAGGTGATGAACTTCAACAATTCGCTGGAGTATGGGGATGTGGGTTTCAACCGGCCGTTGGGCAATTACAACGTAACTGAATTCGGAAACCGCTTCAACCGCGAGGGGCAGATCATTCCGATTTATGTGATCAGTCAGGTGCTGATCTCCGAACAATTTGCGCCTTTGATTGGCATCAATGTGCGCACCAAGAGTAAGTTGTCGGCACGGTTCGAATATAAAACCAAGCGCGACCTGGCGCTGAACCTGAGCAATGCCCAGGTAACCGAACAAAACGCCCGCGACTGGAGCCTTGAGATGGGCTACACGAAGAACAACCTCAGGCTTCCCTTCCGCAGCCAGGGGCGAGTGCTCACCCTCAAGAACGACGTGACCTTCCGCCTGAACATGAGCGTCACCAACAACCGCACCATCCAACGAAAAATTGATGAGGTGAATATCATCACCAATGGCAATATCAACATCCAGGTCAGGCCCAACATCAGCTACGTGGTAAACCAGAAGCTCAACATCCAACTATATTTCGAACGAAACATCAACGAGCCGCTCGTGACCAATTCCTTCCGCAGAGCCACAACGCGCACGGGTATCCGGATTCAGTACAATCTGGCCCAATGATGGTATACCCGTTTGGCGTTTGCCGATTTAGCGGGTATTTTTGGCAAACATTTTAACCGGTATGAACATTCCAGATCAATTGCTTTACACCAAAGACCATGAGTGGATTTCCATCGAAGGAAACGTCGCCACCGTTGGAATCACCGATTTTGCCCAGGGCGAACTGGGGGATATTGTTTATGTAGACGTTTCGTCGGTTGGGCAGCAACTGGATGCGCACCAGGTATTCGGCACGGTGGAGGCTGTAAAAACGGTTTCCGACCTGTTTATGCCGGTATCGGGCAAGATTTTGGAATTCAACAAGAATCTCGAAAAGAATCCGGAGCAGGTGAACCACGATCCCTACGGTGGCGGCTGGATGATTAAAGTTGAATTGGCAGCACCTGGCAGCGACTTGCTGACTGCCGGCCAGTACCGGGCCCTGATCGGCAAGTAACTTCGCCGCGGCGTTTTTGTTATTCTGGGTATGATTGAGTTACCAGTGATCAGTGCGGAGCAGTCGAAAGCACGGAAGCCGCAGTGGCTTCGGGTGAAGCTACCCGTTGGGCCCGACTATGCACGCGTGCGGCAGTTGGTGGACACGTACAAACTCCACACGATTTGCGAAAGTGGCAATTGCCCCAACATGGGAGAATGCTGGGGAGCGGGTACGGCTACTTTTATGATACTGGGCAACGTGTGCACACGCAGTTGCACATTCTGTGCCGTGGCCACCGGCCGCCCCACGGAGTACGACACTGACGAGCCCCGGCGTGTAGCTGAAGCTATCCGGCTCATGGGCGTAAAGCACGCGGTCATCACATCCGTTAACCGCGATGAGTTGAAAGACCGCGGAGCTGAAATCTGGTATCAAACCATCGTCCAGACAAAACTCGAAAGTCCTGCCACGACTATCGAAACATTAATTCCGGATGTGAAAGGAAACTGGGATGCCCTCGATCGGATGATTAGCGGTGGCCAGGAGGTGGTGAGCCACAATATGGAAACCGTGGCCCGGCTATACCGTATGGTAAGGCCTCAGGCGCGCTATGATCGAAGCCTCGAACAACTTAGGAGAATCCGCCAGGCGGGCAAGCGCACGAAGAGCGGCATCATGCTTGGATTGGGTGAGTCGCACGATGAAGTATTCAGGGCTATGGACGATCTGGTTGAAAACGGGCTGATGATCCTCACCCTTGGCCAATACCTGCAGCCCACCAAAATGCACCTGGACGTGGCAGAGTACATCCATCCCGACACGTTTGAGATGTACCGCGAAGAAGGGTTACGGCGTGGGTTAAAATACGTTGAATCCGGTCCTCTGGTGCGCTCCAGCTACCACGCCGAGCGCCACGTGCACGTGGCGTTTTAGATCATTCTGCAAATGTAGAAAGCATGTCTTGCGCTGCTGCCGCCGGCCATTGGATGGCGATCGCTACTACCAACCCGCCGGAAAATTACACTTGCTGCACGTGGGTAAAGTTACCCCAAACGAATTGCCCGATTGCTGACGTAAAGTGATACATGTAGCGCTATGCTACCCCACCGACACCTGATGCCAGGGGCCCGCCAGGTAGCGGCGCGCCACCTCGCGGAAACGGGCCCGGTCAATTTGCCGGATCGTGTCAAAAAGATGCTGGTAGTGGTTTTGCGGCAGGCCATGCAAAAAAACAGTGCGCATCTTTTCCATCACCGAAAATGGTGTTCCCACATCGGCCACGAGGGCTCCGAGAAAATGATTTTTGCAAACCTGCAGCTCCGCATCACTGACTTCAGCATCCGCCAGCTCCTGCATCTCATTCTGGATTTCTGCCCGCGCAATTTCGAGATTAACTTTGTTTACGTCCGCGCTGATACTCCATAAACTGTCGTACCTGTAGGGCTGCACTGATGCGTGTATGCCATAGGTAAGCCCCTTTTTCTCGCGGATATTTTTCATCAGACGTGAACCAAAGAAGCCGCCCAGCAGATGATTGACAAGCAGCAGGCTGCCGTAGTCGGGATGATGTCTGCCAATAGTTCGTTTTCCAAAGCGGATGGAATTTTGTATGCTGCCCTCTTTGGCAAGATGTTGGATAGGCGCTCCGGCAGTCACAGAATGGGTAAAGTCTTGCAATTGGCGCGCTGCGGGCCAATGGCCGGAGCGGGATGCCAGCTGGCCGAGGTACGCAGTGCCGGGAACGGCAGCAAAAATTCCGAGTAGTTGAAACCGCTCGTAGAGGGCAACCAGGTGACTGCGTTCTATGCCGATGACCTGTTTCTCTTCCAGCGTACTGCCGTACGGATGGGAGGAGCCAAATACCGCGGCACGCAGGGCCTGCGCTGCGAGGTAGCTCGTCTTCTCCCGGTTTACCCGGATATTCTCACGGGTGATGGTTTTCTGCAGGGAAAGTTCGTCGTTAGGAAACGTGGCATTCGTCAGCATGTCCGACACGATAGCAAAGGCATCCAGCCAGTTTTTGCTCAGCGCATAAAGCGAAACAAAAAAAAAATCTGCACCAGCGCTGCATTCAACTTGGGCGCCAAGACCTTCCAATGCCGACGCGATTGCTGCCGCCGGACGGCTGGCAGTTCCTTTATCGAGGAGCAGGGAAACAAAATGCGAACTGCCGGCTACCGATTCGCGCCACCGGCCGGCATCGAAAACCCAGTCGATTTTAACTACTTCCTGCTGAACGCTGGCAAGGCCGAGTATGGGTATACCGGAGGCGGTCGTGAGCTGGGTGGCGTCCGGTAAGGTGAACGTGGAAAGCGCTTGAAAAGGGGGCGCCTGTTTGCGGTTAAGAGTCACCTGTACTAATCCGTAACGGAGTCGTTTTCTTTCTGACGCTCAAGGAAGTTGATCAACAAAGAAAACCGCAGGGTTTCGGCCAGCGCATTTTCGAGGCGGTTGGTGGGTACAAGATAGGCTACATCCAACCCAAAGCGTTCCACCCGAAAGCCGGCGCCGGCAGTAAGATATTTCCGGTTGCCCTTATCGCGGGCCTCCAAAAAGTAACCCACCCGGGCAGCAAAGGTCTTATTGTACCAGTATTCAAGGCCGGTAGAGATGGTGATTTCCCGGATCTCCTCAGCAAACCCGCCGCTGGCATCGGTAAACGACCTGAAGATGCCACTCAACAGCGGTGTTGACGAACCGGCACCTGGGCTCGGCACCAACAGCTTGTTGAAGTCCATGGCAAATGTCAGCGAGTTGAGCACATCGAGCTCGGTGGTGTAGGCACCACCGATGCGCAGGTTGCCCGGAATAAAGTCACGGAAGTCTGCGCTCGAGTAGGAAACTTTCGCACCTATGTTTGTGATAGAGGCACCGAGGGCGAGGTTCGCATTGCGCGAAACAAAAGGTTTGTTGTAAAATACACCCATGTCAACCGCAACCGAATTGGCCGGGCGGGCATCCACAGCACCACCAATTCCCGAGCCCGTGAGATTGGAATGAATGTAGCGCACCGCGCCTCCGATGCTGAAATTTTCGGTCAACAGCCGGGAGTACGTAACATCAAAAGCAAATTCGCGCGGGTTGTAACGGCCGAGCTGATTTTCCGGCAGAGGGCCGTTGTTGAATTGTATCTCACCCAGGTCGAAGTACTTCATCGAAGCTGCCACGACCTGCTCCCGCGTGATCCGGTAAAAACCGGAAAGGTAAAAGATTGACATATCGTTGATGATTTTTCCCAGCCACGGGGTATACGATCCGGAAACACCATAGCTTTGATCTATGCGCACAAGTTTGGCAGCGTTCCAATAGCCGCTGTTGGCATCGGCCGAAGTGGCCACGCCGGCGTCGCCCATGCCGGCGGCCCGTGCATCCGGGGTGATGCCCAGAAAGGGAACCGCGGTGGTGATAATCCGGTTTGTGCTATCCTGACCAATCAGGGTGCCCTGCGCAGGCTGGGCGATGGCAACCAACAAAGCGCTGAAAAAAACTACGACAAACGCAGCTAACTTGCTCATAATCAGAAACGAATGGTAAAAGTAATCATTTAATTCAAGAAAACTAGCTTTGAAAATTTCTCGTTCTTCGCGCCGTCGTTGAGTGAACGTACAGAGACTTTGTAATAATATACCCCCGCCGGCAATTTTATTCCCGCCACGGAATGGCCATCCCATTCGCCGGGCACCACGCTGTAGCTGCTCTGAGGTACTTCATGGTATTGTTCGTGTACGGGTTGGCCCTGCGAATTATAAACGGTAACCGTCACGGCCAGGTCCTCCCCAGAACGGCTGTGCACAAATTCGAAAGTGGTTTTCTCCCGAAAGGGATTCGGATAATTGCGCAAGGCATCGATGGTGATTTCGCCGTCCTTCGACACCACAAATTCGATCGACTCTGTGCCTATATTGCCGTGGTTGTCGTACGCCCGCACCTGGATAACATGCCGCCCTGGATCCAGATTTGTCAGCGGCAAATCGAACTGACCCCGCTTGTAAGTACCGGGTGCTGCTGTGTAGAAGTCGGTTAGCTCGAACTCGGTCACCTCATCGAGGATGGCCACCAGTGCCTCCGGGCGATAACCCGACTGGTTGATTCCCTGCGGGTCGGACAACTTGCCGATCAGCCGGGTGGAAGGGCTGACCAACCCACCCGAGACAAACGTAGAGTCACCCAGGAAAAGCTCAATGATAGGACCGCCAGGCTGCAAAGCAACATTTTTTTCCGTGCCGCCAATCATCACATTTTCCTTTGCCCCGAGAGCAGCCCATGTGCCGGCATCGTGCTGTGCAATCACCGAAATTTTTCCCACACCGACCGTAGTATTCAGATTCTTTGGCAACTGTAACTCTCCCGAAAAGCGGCCATTCTCAACGCGCATGGTTCCCTGAAACAACGGATGTCGCCACTCGACAAAAGAGAACGGCGGGTTTTCATCGCCCCGGGTATTGAGAGCCGATGCTTTGTCGTACACGGCCACATCGGCCCACCCGTTGAAATCGGTTTCCAGGTTGCCATTGGTGATAATCTCACCCTGTATACGCGCCGTTGACAGCGCCTTCAGTGTGTCGGATCCGGATAACGTTTTCGCTGACGTGATGCGCACGGCGGAGGGTGGGATACCAAACGGCATGGCAGGGTCGCCCAGCAGAGAAAAATTCCGGTTCGCCACGCCACTCATGCTCCGGTTTTTCGTCATTTGGAAAATCGATCCCAGATCCTGATTGGTGGTTTGAAAGAGTGCCGCGTAAAAGGCGCGGTTCAGGGTGAAGTTGCTGCTCGAATTAACGGGCCGCGCCGTAGTTACCAGGCCGATGGCGCCGCCATCTTTGCGCAGCAGCAGCAACTCGCCCGTGGAGATCAGGAGCGGGTCATCGGTACGTCCAAACTCGCACGTGGCTGTAACAAACAGCGGCCAGCGCGGGCCATTCCGCATGTCGGCTACGGTGAGCTGATCCAACACCCGTTCCTGCATCCAGATTTGCTCGGAGCCGTGTCCGACAAAATTGACGACATAGCTTCCTGCCCGTGCGGCATCTTTGATGGCCTGGCTGGTCAGCGGCGAAAATTGGCCGCCGGCCCGGTCCTCCTGCGGGAAGTAATCGAGGTAGACTTTTCGCGGGATCAATGCCGGCTGTCGGAATTCTACCTCCGTTGCCAGTTGGTTGGCCTGACTCTGGTGGATGTTAAAGTCGCCATCATCGGCCACAAATGTGATGCGGCGGCGCCATTCGAGGTCATCTGTACCGCTCGGATAGCGGATGAGTTTGTCAACGACCTGGTTGGCCTCCGCAAGGGTGCGTACAGGCAGGCGCCCCACGCCGATGTCGAGGGTATGATCCTGAGCGGGGCTTTCGCGCCATTCGCCTTCACCGGTCTCCAGGAATCCAAAGAAATCGTCCGAGGAGTAGGTCTCCAGCGGACTCAGCGAATTGCGCGACTCATAGGTGGGCACCAGGTTGGTGTTGTTGAACACGCGCTTTTTATAATCGTACGACCCGCGGCCGAACAGCAGCACATGGCGCAGGCGGCGCGGCTCGCGCTGATAGAGCAGATGCAGGAAGTTGCGCAGCGCTGCCACATCCTGCCGACCGCCGCTGAACTCGTTGTAAATCTCATCGGTTGTCACCACTACTGCGGCGATTTGCTGTTGCTGGCGAAATGCAGCCAGTCGGTTAGCAGCGGCTTTCAGATTGGGATGGGTAATGATCACGAGCGCTGCATCGGGTGTACGGTGCAGGTTCTGGTTGCGCACCTGCGCCTCGAATGTTGGGCTGGCAGCCTTGGCGGGATCAAACGCGAGCATGGCCACGGAGGCAGGACTGCTGAATCCAAAGTCGAGGCGGCCTCCGCCAAATGTGGCGAGCTGCCGCTTCACATTGAATGGATCCTGTACCTGCCAGATCACGGTGGCAGCGGTGGCATTCGAAATTCGGGCCGTCTGCGGCTGTGTACTGGCGCGCAGCACAAAAGGCAGCAGGTCTGCGCGAAACTCCAATGTACGGGTGGCCGTAAACAGCACGTTGTTCAGATACCCCACCGACGGGTTGGTGTTCCCCTTCGTGAACCGGATCGTCACATTTTGGCTCACACCCGATTCCTGTGCGGCAATGCGAACGGTATCGGTGCGTACCCGCCCCTTCACACCATACTGGGTGTTCGGGATCGTCAGCATTTCCTGCGTCAGCGCCGGGGTGCCATTCCACAAAACCGAAAACTGACTGGACGAAACGGACTTTGCCATCACACTTGAAACCAACCCAATGCTGGTGCCCGGCACAATCCCGGCCATGTCAAACCGGATCGTAATCTCCAGCCTCGTATCGAACAACTCGCCCCACCACTCGCGGCCGGACTTTAACTCATTATGCGTTTCGGTTTCATAGTACCCGAAATCAGCATATTGGTTTACAGGTGTAAACGACTCCCCCAGGCTGGCCACCGGAGTTACCCGCTTACCGGGAGCCGTACCCACTGTAATGTAGTAATTGTTGCGATCGGTGTAGAGGTTGTTCTCATAAAAGAAAATGTCCTTGTCATCGCGATAGCCGTAGCGGTCAGGGCCTTCGCCGTAAAACAGCACATAATCGTCCCGATCAAAACGGCCGTCTTCTTCTCCGGCTACTACAATAGCGACTTCCTGCAGGTCGGTGAGCAAATTCTGACTGATTGCCTGGGGCAACATGCCCGTGGGATAGGCATAGACCCGGAGGCGGCGCGGGTCGATGTTATCGGGGTTGAGGCCGTTTCGGCGCAGATCCTGATAATCGATCTTGTATACGTTGGTCTGGCTGACCGAGAACTTCAGCCAGGTACCCTGGCTGAGCACCGAACTCTTCTGCGCCTGCAGCGCAAAAACGAGGCCTGCCAGTGCCCCGAAACTAAGCCACCGGAGTTTTGTATTCACGATTCGCTCCACTCAACACACTCAACACTATGTACAATACGATGATCAGGGCAATACCGGCTTGCCGGGTAAACACCAACAGTAATCCCGAGAACAGCAAAAAAGTAAACCGAATCTTGTTGTCTGCCCATGAGCTGTTCTTGAATTTCAGCGCAAACAGCGGTAGGCGGCTGACCAGCAACCCTGCAAATACCACGGTCACCACCGCCAGCACGACA
>CANGUI010000028.1 GCA_947457025.1 Flammeovirgaceae bacterium
CACACGATGCAGGAGCGGCTGGAAAAAGAGGGCGTTCAGATTAAAAAAGATCTGGTGCAAAAATTCACAGACGTGTTCTGGGATCCGACAAAAGAGTTGCTCTGAGCGACCAGACAATTCTTGTTGATGCCACCCGTTTGCGAAAACATGGCCACGCCGAAGATTCCGGGCCGGCAGATTTGGGTATCGGAATAAAACTCCTGCTGCCCTGGCAATATACTAAGTCAGCGCCCGACAGCACGAAATACCTGGAGCATAAGAGAATCTACAGTAGGATAAAGTGGGAGAGTTTTTTTGCACATCGTGCAGGAAGCCGGGCCAAGACTCAAATTAAGAAATTGAATCTGTTGGGCAACTCTTTCGCACGGGTGACTACCTTTTTGATTGTTCCGATCTTTACAGAAGCGGAACCATTTACCTGTGCCGCCCGAGTTGAAAGGGAGTACGGAAATCTCCCGGAAAGCGGTGATGCGGATCCCATTACTTCTTTTCACCCGGGCTTGTTGAAATAAGCCATAGTCCGAGGAAGGTGACAGAGCCGTTCAACGCCAAAACTTCAAGCCCGATTTGGTAACCATTGAACCACACCGGAGTTTGCCGGCTGAGCCAATAGCAAACAGCGGGGGCCAGAATACAAACGGCGAGCACGGGCCACCCTTTCACATGGCGCCGGGTGGTCAACCCAAAGACAAAAAGTCCCAGCAGGGGGCCATATGTATAGCCCGCAACATTCAGTACGGCATCGATCAGCGAGCGCTGGTTAATTTCCTTGAAAATGAGAATGATCACCAGAAATAACACGGAAAAGCCGGCGTGTACCGCAAACTTTTGTCTTTTCTTGACGGACTCCGGTTTGTCTTTGAAGTTTAGGAAATCGATGCAGAAAGCGGTTGTCAGACCAGCCAGGGCCGAGTCGGCACTCGCATATGACGAGGCGATGATACCCAACAGAAAGAAGATGCCGACTACCAAGCCAAACTCCTGTAGCGCGAGCGATGGGAATACATCATCTGTATTGGCGGGTATCGCAATACCTTTTTGTTGGCTGTAGATGTAAAGCAGTGCACCAAGTGTGAGGAACAAAAGATTTATGATCACCAGTACGAGGCTGTACCAAAACATATTCTTTTGTGCATCATATAATGAGCGGCAGGTAAGATTCTTCTGCATGATTTCCTGATCCATTCCTGTCATCGTGAGCGTGATCAGAGCGCCACCAAAAAATTGTTTTGGAAAGAAAAGGGTAGAGTTGGGGTCGTCAAAGAAAAATGTGCGCGAATAGTCGCTGTTACGCACGGTGCTGATCATATCGGCAAAAGACAGATCCAGGCGGGTGGCAATCTGCCATACGGTAATGATCACTGCCGAAACGAGGAAAAGGGTTTGAAAACTGTCTGTATAAACAATTGTTTTTACGCCACCTTTAAAGGTGTAGACCCAGATCAGGATGATGGTCGTGGCCACTGTTACGAAAAAAGGCACTCCCCAGGCGTCAAACAAAAACAGCTGTAAAACGGTTGCAGCCAGAAAGAGGCGAAGAGCTGACCCAACCGAGCGCGAGAGTGTAAAGAAAAAGGAACCGGTTCGGTAGGCCCAGATATCAAAACGTTTTTCCAAATAGGTGTAAATGGAGATCAGGTTCATGCGGTAGTAAAGAGGCATAAGTACTCCGATGATTATCCAGTAGCCAAGAATATAGCCGATGACAACCTGAAAATATCCGAAGCCCGTTTTGGCAACATTTCCCGGCACAGAAATGAAGGTAACGCCGGACAGGGAAGAACCGATCATGCCAAACGCCACAAGGTACCATGGTGATTGCCGATTGGCGGTGAAGAAAGTCTGCGTATCGGCACCGCGGCTGGTAACGTACGAGATGGCAATCAGCGCGATGAAATAAACCACAAGGATGATGAGAACGAGGTAAGGGGACATAATGCAGGTTAAACCCGAGCAAATTCCGAAAAAACTTTGACTTATTTGCGCCCCCGGTTGAGTGACAAATTAATTACCTTTGGGCAAAATTATGGCGAAGCGGGAAGCAACTCCAGCATGGGAATTGACGGACCTGGCCGAGTCGACTGAGGAAGTAGTCGACTTGCGTGAGCTGGTTGTTTTTAACGACGATGTCAACACGTTTGATCATGTTATCAAAACGCTAATGCGTGTATGCCGGCACACGCCAGAACAGGCAGAGCAGTGTGCCTGGATCATTCATCATAAAGGCAAATGTACGGTGAAGAGCGGAACGTATCCGGAACTTAAGCCTTTGCGGGAAGCTATCACAGATGCCGGGATTGACGCCCGAATCCTTTAAGTCTCCGGTTTGTGGAGTTTTCGTCCAAGCTCATCGAACAAGCTGTTACCGAAATAGCCCGGCTGCCTGGTATTGGCAAAAAGACAGCCCTGCGCCTGGTGTTGCACCTGATAAAAGAAAATCCATCCCGAACAGAAGCACTGACGGGAGCCCTCACCCAGTTGCGAACCCAAATTCAGTTCTGCCAGGAGTGTCATAACATCAGCGATGATGCGGTCTGTATAATCTGCCGCAGTCACAAACGCGATCGCTCGGTCATCTGTGTTGTCGAAAACCCGCAAGATGTCTGGGCTATTGAAAATACCGCACAATATCATGGTTTGTATCACGTACTGGGCGGCGTGATCTCGCCCGTACAGGGTATTGGGCCTGCTGACCTGAAAATCGAAATGTTGTTGCAACGGTTAAAAAAAAGCGGCCATTCGATCACCGAGCTGATCCTCGCTCTCAGTCCAACAATGGAAGGAGATACTACTGCATTTTACCTGCACAAGAGGCTTCACGATTTCTCGGGAAAGATTACGTCAATTGCACGGGGCGTGCCAATGGGTGGTGACCTCGAATATGCCGATGAGATCACGCTTGGTCGCAGTATCGCTGCGCGCACGCTTTTTTCCTAGCCTGCGTCAGCGGAATGGCGGGTCTGGCAAACATAGAAACCAGCTAATGGCTGCCTTGGCCGGGCTTTGCGGAGACAGGTTTACATTCGCCCCGTGCCATCTCGTTGCCAACCTGGATCGGCAACCTCACCGCGGCCCCGTTTGGTTGCGGCCCTCTGCTGAAAATTGGAGAGCGAGCACAAAAAGCGTTAAGGCCCATGAATTCTTTGCTATTTTTGGCCGAATTTTTACCCCATGAACAGACTTTCCAACCGGATAAATGCCATTCAAGAATCGGCCACGCTTGCGATGGCTGCCAAAGCCCGCGAATTTAAAGCCCGCGGAATAGATGTGATCAACCTGAGTCTGGGCGAACCCGATTTTAAAACACCCACTCACATCTGCGAAGCAGCTAAAAAAGCGATTGACGACGGGCGCTATTTTTCCTATCCTCCCGTGGCAGGTTATCTCGACCTGCGAGAGGCCCTGGCAGCCAAGTACAATCAGCAAAATCACGTACCCTATAAGGCTGAGCATATAGTTGTCTCCAATGGAGCCAAGCAATCCATCGCCAATGTCATGCTTGCACTACTGAATCCGGGTGATGAGGTGATTGTTTTCTCGCCCTACTGGGTGAGTTATGATGCACTTGTTCGCCTGGCCGAAGCGACCCCTGTGTTCGTGAAGGGGACACTCGAAAATGACTTCAAAGTTACAGCTGCTCAGGTGGCAGCAGCCATCACACCGCAAACGCGGGCTATCATTTTCTCTTCTCCCTGCAACCCGACGGGCTCGGTGTTTACACGAGCTGAGTTGCAGGCAATTGCTGATGTTGTGTTGAAACATCCAGATTTGCTCGTGATTGCTGACGAAATATATGAGCACATTAATTTCACGGGCGAGCAGGTGAGCGTGGCCTCCTTGCCGGGAATGTTCGACCGCACGATTACCATCAACGGTTTTGCCAAAGGCTTCGCGATGACCGGTTGGCGTGTGGGCTACATGGCTGCGCCGAAGTGGGTGGCAGATGGTGCAAATAAGATGCAAGGGCAGCTTACTTCTGCGAACTCTTCGCTCTCCCAACGGGCAGCGCTGGCTGCCATTACGGGTGATTTGGCGCCTACATTCGAGATGGTTGCAGCCTACCGGCGGCGGCGCGACCTGGTTTTTAAACTGCTCTCGGCAATACCGGGCATCAAATCAAACTACCCGGCGGGTGCATTTTATTTCTTTCCGGATGTGAGTTCATTTTACGGTAAGAAATTTCAAGGGAAAACGATTGCTAACGGCGATGACTTCTGCATGCTCATGCTGGAACATGCCCACGTATCGTTGGTGACAGGCGATGCATTTGGCGAGCCAGCCTGCATCCGGCTTTCTTATGCGGCAGCTGAAAATGACTTACAGGAAGCGTTGCGTCGGATGAAGGACGTATTGGCATTAGTCGCATAGGATGAGTTCGCTGGCAGCAGAGATACAACGGTTTGCCGGGCTCAGGGTGCTCGTCATCGGAGACGTGATGCTGGATAGCTATATCTGGGGTACGGCAGAACGTGTTTCGCCGGAGGCCCCGGTTCCGGTAGTGCAAGTTCGCCGCCGCGACGTCCGCCTTGGGGGTGCCGCGAATGTGGCCAAGAACATCCAGGCGCTGGGGGCCATGCCCGTTTTGGTGGCGCTTGCCGGCGAAGACGAGGCAGGAAAAAAACTCCTTTCGATCCTGACCAGCGCAAACCTTGAAACGAGGGGAATTGTGCTTTCTGCCGCTCGCCCGACTACTGTAAAGACACGCGTGATAGCCAGCCACCAGCATGTTGTGCGGGTAGACGATGAAACAGATCGGCCCGCGGCTCCCGAAGAGGAGCGGGCACTCATCTCTCGCCTGGAGGAGCTGCTGCCGGGCTGCCAGGTGGTCGTTTTTGAGGACTACGACAAAGGCACAATTACACCACCTCTTATCCGTCATGCGGTCGCCCTGGCCCGTCACTACAATATCCCTACGGTGGTCGATCCGAAAAAAAGAAATTTTCTTGCCTATGAGCATGTAACCCTGCTCAAACCTAATCTGAAGGAACTGCGAGAGGGCCTTAAAGTTGATGTGAGGCCAGGCAATTTGTCGGAGATTAAAGAAGCCGTCTCCTTGCTAAAACGCAAGTTAGGAGTTGCAGGAGTTTTGCTGACACTGTCCGAACATGGCGTGCTGATCGATGCGGGCGACACGGTCACTCATTTACCCGCCCATGTGCGGGAGATAGCGGATGTGAGCGGTGCGGGAGATACGGTGGTAAGCATTGCCGCCTTAGGCCTCGCCATCGGATTGGCGCCGGTTGCCATTGCAACACTGGCCAACCTGGGTGGTGGTTTAGTTTGCCAGCACATGGGAGTGGTTCCTATAGACCGCAAGGAATTGATAGCAGAAGCTGCGGACATTCAACCGGTCTGATTGGCGGATATCATCGAAAAGAGGTGCCCCTCCAGGGGCACCGGTACGATCGAAGTCAAACTCCAGGTGGCTGAATGTATCTTAGGGAAGTGCTCGGTGGACATCATGACCGGCGTTTCCGATAGACCGTCGCGGGCCCGCCTGGTGGGTTTAAAACGTCCGACAGCTCGCTATCTTCTTTTTCCGGATCGGTAAATGGGGCAGTAACCATCGCTGAACAAATCTTGGATATACCCAAGTTGATGATGATGGTATCTACAGTTTACGGCCAGAAAAAACCTGAAGTTGGCTAAATGGGCTCACCAAATTCTACTGTTTAAGTCTGGGTCTGCGGCAATGGCGTATCTTCAAGAACACCAACAACACGGTCTGGCTGCCGGATTTTTATCGCTGAATAGTCAGATGTCAGATAAGGATGAGTGGATGTTTCGGGAAGGTTTTCAGGCTGTTTAGAATACACTGGCAAAGCAGGTCATTATCTTTCGGGTTAGTTCAACTATTGATCCGAAATACATCGTTGGGGCGAGTGCCCATCCGAGCGTTGGGAAAGACATCACTAAGCCCGTTTCTTCCCAATTGCCGGTGGAACTTGTTGCCCGAAGCCAACCGGTAGCAGCCAAGCGAAAGGTTGTTACCTTTACACGATAAAGGTGTTGTATGAAGTACTCCCGTCACGGTCTTTCCGATGAAATACTGATCAAGCTCTTCGAGGCATTAACCTTTCCTCGCCTGATTGAGGAGAAAATGCTCATTCTCTTGCGCCAGAACCGGATTAGCAAATGGTTCAGCGGCATCGGGCAGGAGGCAATTGCTGTCGGGATCACCCAAGCGTTGGAACCGGATGAGTACATTCTGCCCATGCACCGCAATCTGGGTGTTTTCACCGGGCGGGCAGTCCCTTTCGACCGCCTCTTTGCCCAATGGCAGGGGACCCCGCGGGGCTATACCAAGGGGCGCGACCGGTCATTTCACTTTGGAACAAACGAGCATCATATTGTGGGAATGATCTCCCACCTGGGCCCTCAAAATGGTGTGGCCGACGGAATCGCATTGGCGACACTGCTCAAAAAGGAAAAAAAGGTGACCGTGGTGTTCAACGGTGACGGGGGAACCAGCGAGGGTGATTTTCATGAAGCCGTAAATGTTGCTGCTGTTTGGGACCTACCCGTGATTTTTGTTATCGAAAACAATGGCTACGGTTTGAGTACGCCCAGTCATGAACAATTCCGTTGTAAACATTTTATTGATAAAGCCATAGGCTATGGTATAGAAGGCATTCAGGTTGATGGCAACAACGTGTTGGAAGTGTATACAAAGGTGAAAGCCCTTGCGGAGTCCCTGCGAGAAAGACCCCGCCCGATCCTGCTCGAGTGCATCACGTTCCGGATGCGCGGGCACGAAGAAGCATCCGGCACCAAGTACGTCCCGGCCGAGTTGATGGAGCAATGGGCAAAAAAAGATCCGGTCGAAAACTATGAGCAGTTTCTTATTCGGGAGGGCGTACTGACTGCTGCCGAAGCGGACCGCACCCGCAAGCGCCTGAAAAAGCAAATTGAATCGGGACTGGAGACAGCTTTTACCGAAACCCATCCCCTTCCCGATACGACTCTCGAACTGAGCGACGTACATGCTCCATTTATTCAGGTGGTTCATGAACCCGCAAATACCGCTCGCACCGAAAAGCGTTTCGTTGATGCAATCAGCGATGCCCTACGGCAAAGCATGGAGCGTTTTCCTCAGTTAATACTCATGGGGCAGGATATTGCCGATTATGGAGGCGTATTCAAGATCACCGACGGATTTGTAGCTCAGTTTGGTAAGGATCGTGTACGCAATACCCCGCTGTGCGAGGCGGCGATTGTGGGTGCAGCGCTGGGCTTGTCGGTAAAAGGCATGAAGGCCATGGTCGAAATGCAGTTTGCGGATTTTGTCACCGAGGGGTTTAATCAGATTGTCAACAACCTCGCCAAAATTCACTGGCGATGGGGTCAACCGGCAGACGTTGTCATCCGGATGCCGACCGGTGCAGGAACGGCGGCAGGTCCTTTTCACAGCCAGAGTAATGAGGCATGGTTTTTTCACACCCCGGGTTTGAAAATTGTGTACCCCTCGAACCCGTGGGACGCCAAAGGTCTGCTCAATGCTGCCATTGAGGATCCAAACCCTTATCTGTATTTTGAACACAAACTGATGTACCGCTCGCTGAAAGCCGAAATCCCGAACGACTACTACACCGTGGAGATCGGCAAAGCCCAGCGGGTAGCTGCTGGCACCGATTTGTCAATCATCACCTACGGCATGGGTGTGCATTGGGCTTTGGAAGTGATGGCGGCGTTTCCGCACTGGCGGGCTGATATCATTGACTTGCGCACCTTGTTGCCCTGGGATCAACAGCTTGTTGCTGAGAGCGTGCAAAAAACGAATCGCGTACTGGTATTACACGAAGATACACTCACGGGCGGCATTGGCGCCGAGATTACTGCCTGGATCACCGAACATTGTTTTAGGTGGCTCGATGCGCCTGTTTTGAGGGTGGCCAGCCTCGATACGCCTATACCCTTTGCCCCGACGTTGGAAAATAATTTCCTGCCGCGCGCCCGCCTGGCTGAAAGGGTAAAAGCAATCATGGATTTTTGATCTACCTTTTTCAGTGAAGAGTTGGCATATGCAACGGGCACAGCTTTTGATCGGATTCCTCTTGGTGGGAATACCGGCATTATCGCAAAACTTCACATCGTCAAACCTGCCAATTGTTATTATCAACACGTTTGGAACAGCGATTCCAGACGAGCCGAAAATTCCCGCAACGATGGGGATCATCAATCGGGGTGCTGGCTTGCGCAACCAGACTACAGATACCTTCAATGATTACAATGGCCGAATTGGCATTGAGATCCGTGGTTCTTCGTCGCAATCGTTTCCCAAGAAACAGTATGGCATTGAACTAAAGACTGATGGAGGTGCTGATCGGAGTGCAAGTTTATTGGGCATGCCTCCGGAAGAAGACTGGGTGCTTTTTGGCCCCTACAATGACAAGTCGTTGATGCGTGATGTCCTTACCTACCTGCTGACGCGCTCACTCCATCACGTGTATGCGCCCAGGGCCCGATACTGCGAAGTCGTCATCAACAACGAATATCAGGGTGTTTATGCCATGATCGAAAAAATTAAGCGTGATGATAATCGGGTGGATATTGCCAGGTTGGAGCCGAGTGATAATGCAGGGGTCGAGTTGACGGGTGGTTACATCCTGAAAATTGACAAAACAGAGGGCGATAGCGGCCCGGGCTTCAATTCCCGGATATCGCCATTTCCAAACCCACGTTTACAGACCATTACCTATCAATACGAGTATCCCGCTTTTGACGAAATCACAAATGCTCAAAAGACGTACATCCAGAATTTTATCCATGCATTTGAAGAGGCCCTGGCCGGGCCCAACTTTACGGATCGTCAAACTGGCTATTACCGGTATCTTGATGTTGATTCGTTTGTGGATTATCTGATTGTCAATGAACTCACCCGTAACATCGATGGGTATCGGATCAGCACTTTCCTGTATAAGCAAAAAGATACCGACGGTGGAAAATTGGTAATGGGGCCAGTATGGGATTTTAACCTTGCATTTGGAAATGTTGACTATTGTTCCGGTGGCAACATCGCTGGTTTTGCCTATGATTTTAACTCTATTTGCAGTAATGATGGGTGGCTGGTACCCTTTTGGTGGCACCGTTTGTTGCAGGATCATTCATTCAGAAATCGCCTCGGTGGTCGCTGGGAAAGCCTGCGAGCCGGGGTGCTGAGCACGGACCGGATCCATGCCCGTATTGACAGCATCTCCACCTTGTTGAACGAATCACAGCAACGTAACTTTCAGCGTTGGCCGGTTCTCGGCCGATATGTGTGGCCCAATTTTTATGTTGGACCAACCTATCAATCGGAGGTAAACTGGCTGAAGAACTGGATTTCGATGCGCGTAACCTGGCTGGATAACAATTTCCCGAAGTTTGATCCCACGGCAGTCACGGAATCAAATGGTGCTTTTCACATCTTCCCGAATCCCGTGCGCGAAAAGCTTTGGTTGCAATGGGGTGAAGCGAATGCCGAATCCGCTGAAATCCGAATCTACAACGTGCGGGGTAGCCTGGTCCGGGATATGCAGATTGTGGTTGATCAACCCGTTGCGCTTGATATCCGGGATCTCGGTCCCGGGTTTTATTATATCCAGGCTCGGAGCGGGGGCCTTACAGCGAGCGGAAAATTCATCATCCAGTATTGAGCAATGAGAGGCCCTTTTTCGAAAATCATCCGGGTTCTACTGAGGCTGGCCGCCAGACTGATTTTTTTTGTGTTTCGGCTGGGGTCGCACCAGATAGGTTACGCGCACGATGCAAAACCAGAATGCTTACAACCTGGCGCTCCACGTGAGCTGTCATGATGTTTTACTGCATGAGAAGAATAGCTACACGCCCTTTTCTTGTCACTGCTGCCATGGCTGTTTGTCCTCGCTTGCTGCGTTTTCAAACAGAAATGGTTCCTGCCAAATTCGTTATGAATTATTTCTTGGTGACTGGGTTTGGGTTTTTCCTGACGGCGTGTGTTTTGATGCCCGAGCGGGTTGCCTCGTGGAATCGTTTTCTCATGCCGTGTATCGCCGAATATGGGAAAGCCCCCAATCCCATGGAACGTGTACCGGTTGTAACGAGCCTGGAATCACGGTGTACCCGGATCGAATATGTAGCTAACCTGCCTCAATGGCCTACCGTCGAAGTGCGCATGAGGTTCGCTACGCAGGGCCTTGCGATAGTCCTGTTTAAAGTGGATACTTCGACTGAAGAATACTACTCGCGAACATGAGATCGCTTCTATGTCTTATCACTGCATTGGCCTCTGTTTCAGGGTTGGCACAGGTTCCTGTACGTGACAACTGGCTTTGGCTTTCGGCGGAGCTGCAAAAAGAGCTAGCGAAAGATCTGGTAATCGCCATTAACGCCGAGACTCGGCTAAATGAAAATTATCGAAACGTTCGCTCCTATTTTGGAGAAGTGGAAGTTAGCTATAAGCTGAATAAGTACTTTTCGGGAAGTATCCAGTACCGTTATGGGGGGCGGGAGAATGATGTTTCTGACTTCGTGCGCGGCCAACGCATAACGGGCTACCTGTACGGGCGTTTCAAAATCAGAAAATTTTCCTTCGCCAACCGGCTCGGGTATTTCCAACAGTATCTCAAGTTGGATGCGGGTGACGATCGAATCAATCCGGAAACCTACTGGCGCAATCGCTTTCAGGCCAAGTACAAGATGAGCAAGGCCATCGAGCCACTGATGAGCATCGAATTTTTTTACCGGACATTTGATGATCGCAATCGCATAGATGAGTGGCGATATGCGTTGGGACTTGAAATCGAGTTGAATAAACAGCATACCTTGAAACCCGTATTTCTTCTCTCCCGTCAAGTCAATGTCCGGCGTCCCGACATCCGAAATATTCTGAGTGTCGGTTATGTGTATTCAATTCCCCTTAAAAAGCGGAACCAGAATAGCAAATCCTGATATCCGGTTTTTACCTATCTTACATCATATTTCTGTTGAGTGTATGGTGTTCGTATACCCAAACCGGTTAACATTAGTGCGGTGGGCCATTGTCGGCTTACTCGTAACGGCCGTTGTGGGGTCTGGTTACGGTCAGAACACGAAGGGTGACCGCCCTCAGCAGAATCAGCGCCAGGTGCGGGAGACCCGCAATAAATCGATCTTCCGAAAGGAGCGAACCCGAACACGGGATATTTCTGGCCGGCGGCTGCGAACCTTGAATAAGTCCTCCGCTAATCGGGCCAATACAACATACCGACAACCCAATCCTTATGCCAGCCGCAGCCGGGTGAATAATAACGTACCTTCTCGCACGCGGGTGCGCGTGAATACATCCCGACCTCGGGAAACACGACGGGCTTGGGTTGGCGATATCGCGGGCAAACCGATAAGACGAGTACAACCCAGAAAAACAGAGGCGGCTCGAACGAACATTTACGCACAACGCGGGCCCTTGGTGCGCAACTTCCGGCGTAGTCCGCGGGAACAGCGAACATTTCGGGTGACCGGCCAAACTGCCTCTGGTTCTCCGGTTATACGCCGAACGCCTAAACCCATATCGAAGCCGTGGCGCGGTAATCTTAGGGGCCAACGGGTTCAGGTACGATCTGCTACCAGCCGGATAAAAAATATCTATCCGCAGCGAAATCCTTTTTCGGCTTTCGGGCGTTTTCCGGAGCCGTCCGATAAACGCGAAAAAAAGTCGAAGATGCGCAGCACACAGGTGCGTACTGTTTCTGCCCTGCGCCGTCGCGTGGGGGGGCAACCAGCGCCTGTTTCGGTTAGCGGTCGGTCGAGGGTTACACCCGGACGTAAAAATGTGTATTGGGGAAAGGAGAAACGCAAAGGCAGGGCCGTTACAACCGATCTGGCCGGCCGCCCCTTGCGAACCCGGAATTTCAGGTCTGCTACTCCCGCACTCGTTGATCGAGATACACTACGTACTTTTCGTAAGCGTCCTGTATCAACTGCACTGCGATGGAGTGAGCGTAAAAGGCCCGCGTCTGCAACACGTGGCCCTCGAGTGTGGAAAGGAGACCTTGCCGGAAGCCCGGTTCGGAAGCGGAAACCAAAAACGACATTCAATGTGAAAGGTCCGTTGGCCCCCACCTATCCCGGGGCCAGTGCCTGGTTCCTGGGTCGAGCTTTGAGGAAAACAAAGGGAGCAAAACCGTTCAAAGGTGGTGGGTCGGTAAGCGATGGAGCCCGTAACAATCGAGGTCAACCTATTCCGGTACGGCAGGGGGGTGGTGCTTCCGGGCCTGGCGCGCAATACCGCGGGCGTATAAACTTCTATAAACAACGTGGCTTTGAAACGCAGGGCAGCGGTTACCGTGGTAAACTCGACTTCTACCGGCAGCGTGGTATCGAAACGAGCGGGGGGCGTTACCGGGGAAAGATCAAGTCTTCCAGGCCGCAACGTGGGGGAGGTAGTGTTAGTGGTCGCCCGCTCGATAATGGAGGGCGCCCCGTACTGGTGCGAATGGGTGGACGTGGTTCGCTTGAGGGTGGCGTCTATCGCGGCAAGCTGGACTTTTACAAACAGCGCGGAATTCAAACAGCGGGTGGAAACTTTAAAGGCAGATTAAAGGGTTCGAAACCCGTGAAAGGCGGTGGCAGCGTCAGTAGTCGGTCGCGCAACAATGGGGATCGCCCGGTAGCGGTGCGTACCGGCGGCCGTGGCTCTCTTGAGGGAGGCATGTACCGTGGCAAATTAGATTTTTACAAACAACGCGGAGTCGAAACTGCCGGAGGAAAATTTAAAGGCAAAT
This sequence comes from Flammeovirgaceae bacterium, assembly GCA_947457025.1. Taxonomy (GTDB): domain Bacteria; phylum Bacteroidota; class Bacteroidia; order Cytophagales; family Cyclobacteriaceae; genus ELB16-189. The sequence goes on from CANGUI010000028.1 coordinate 12,720, forward strand.
TAGATTTTTACAAACAACGCGGAATCGAAGCGGCCAGTGGAAACTTCAAAGGAAAATTAAAGGCTTCGAAACCGTTAAAAGGCGGTGGCAGCATCAGCAGCCGGCCGCGCAACAACGGTGATCGTCCGG
>CANGUI010000029.1 GCA_947457025.1 Flammeovirgaceae bacterium
ACATCGTGATTAAACTGATTTTGACGGATATCGAAAGCCTTTCGCACCCAGTAAATCTGAGTAATGGTAATGCCCGTGATACTAATCCCGGCAAGGACGATCACCATGCGAAGCGTCAGGCGGCTCATGGCGTAAAGGTACGGGGCAAAATGAGTTAGCGGCACGAATTAACAACCCATTAACACCGGGAGTGGGCTTCCAGAGTGGCCTAAATCGGGATTTATCGTAAATTTGTGAAGGCATTGAATCAGATTGTCGGATTAAACAACGTCTAAATTCCCATAAATATGAAAAAATACACCATTCTTGGATTGTTTTTGCTGGTAGCCTCATGGGCCGTGGCCCAACAGGAAGCCGGTGCCAAAGTGAGCACGGCCGTGGCTAAGTTCGACAGCGAGTCATTTGACTTTGGAAAAATAAAACAAGGTGAGCCTGTAACTCATGAGTTTAAATTTACCAATGCAGGCACTGTTCCCATGATCATCACGAATGTTGCGCCCTCCTGCGGCTGCACGAGCCCGGATTGGACAAAAGAAGTGATTCCTCCCGGGGGTAAGGGCTTCATCAAGGCCACCTACAACGCTGCTTCTCCCGGCGCATTCAACAAATCGCTGACCGTGACCTCTAATGTGGACGGCGGATATGTAGTGTTGTACATCAAAGGCGAAGTTGCGTCATTGCCGCAGTAGGCAAAAGGAAAGACATTAAGCAAACAGGTACGCGTGCCTCGCCGGTGGCGTTAACCTGAGTAGTGAAAAAGGTCTGATACTGATCAGACCTTTTTTTATGTGGTTACAATTCCCGCACCCAGATGTTGCGGTAGCTCACCGGATTGCCATGATCCTGCAGTTGAATAGCCCCTTTTTCGTGAGGTGTATACCTTGGTAAACCAATGTATTCCGTGTTTCCCCAAATCTCCACGTTGTTTTGTATCAGCACACCGTTGTGCAAAACCGTAATACGGCCCGGCGAAACCACCCGGCCATTGCCACCAAACTTCGGGGCGACAAAAATGATATCATACGATTGCCATTCACCCGGTGGGCGCGTTGCGTTTACCAGCGGAACGTGCTGCTTGTAAATCGAACCCGCCTGGCCGTTGGGATACGTTGGGCTCTCGTAGCTGTCAAGCACCTGCAACTCATACCGCTCCTGCAGAAAAATACCACTATTTCCACGGCCCTGCCCTTCGCCCTCAAGAACCGATGGTGCCCGCCACTCGATGTGCACCTGAACGTCGCCAAAGGTGCGTTTCGTTTTGATGTCGCCAGTGCCTTTCGTTACCGTAAAAGCGCCGTCGGCCACCTGCCACCGGGCTTCACCACCATCTCGGGCGGATTGCCATTGCGTGAGGTCAGCACCGTCAAAGAGGATAATGGCATCGGAAGGGGGCGCTCCCCAGTTTCCACCGGGCGTAACCTTCGGAGGCTTGGGCTCCCATATTTCGGTCATTTTCGGATCGCGGTAGTTTACTTGCACGGGTCGTTTTGTCTTGATTACTACAACACCATTTCTACCGTCGGGCCCGTACTTTTTTGCAGCCGCTTCACCTTTTACTACTTCAACACTCTCAATATTACCCGGCTGGATATTAGCGACATCCTGAACAAGTACGTCGTTAACCACAAAGAGCGGCTTGCTATCGCCCGGCGTGACTATCTTGATCTGTGCCGGGAGGCTTCCGACCGCCAGTAACAGGCCCCAAAAAATTGATCGTTTCATAGTTTTTGTTTTTTATTTTTTATTCGGGTTGATACGTGTTGAGAATATGTTGGCTGATCTGCTGGTAGAGTGCGGCCAGAGCCGGCTGGTCTTCCAGAAACTGGAAATGTTTATCAAGAGTTTCGAGCTCACCCTGAACGGCAGGACCGGCTTGTGCAGCGGCTGGCCCTTGCAGGATACTTCTTTGCACCGTCTCAGCAATGAGCGGAAACAGCCACCGGTAATCGAGATCGTTGCGCTGCATAATCTGTTGTGCCACCCGCAACATGTGGTTGGTGAAATCTGACGCCACCACGGCACTGAGGTGAAGTGCTAACCGCTGCGAAGAACCCACTTTGTGTACGTCGCACGAAAGTGCCCGTGCCATGGTAATCAGTTTTTTTTCAGTCCCCTCAACTCGTGTCTCGATACAGATTGGCACTGCCGAAAAATCTACCCGACGCTCTTTGGCAAATGTGTACACCGGATAAAAAACACCCAACTGGTCAGTGGCTGCATACTCCAACACATCCAGAGGCTGTGCGCCCGACACGTGCACAAGCATTGCTTCTTCGGGCAGCACAATTTCGCGAACCACGGGCAGCAACGCGGCATCCGGTACGGCGAGAATAAAAAAAGATGACGCACTTTGGCTGAAATCCAGCGACTCGCACACCTCGGCCTGATAAAGCCGTTCGGTGAGCGCCTCGGCATGTGCCGGTTTGCGGCTGTATACCTCGCGCACGGCATAACCAGCATTATCGAGGGCCGGGGCCAAATGCCAGGCCACGTTTCCTGCGCCCACCATGGTAACAAACGATTGTGATGGCATACGATCGAAAGTTAATGAAATACATGATTAAAATCAGTTCTCCGGCAAAATGGCACCGCTATCTTGCCCGCAATTAAACACAATAAGATGTCCGTAAATTATATTGCTCCGGCAGAAGCCGTCAGGGTCATCAAATCAGGTGACCGGGTGTTTGTGCACGGTAGTGCCGCCACGCCGGTGACGCTGTTGCAGGCTCTCGCCCGGCGGGCTCCCGAGTTGAAAGACGTGGAGCTCGTGGCCATCAGTACACTGGGCGACCTGCCTATCACCAACCCCGCTTACAGCGACAGCTTCTACTTCAATAGCCTGTTTGTATCGGCCAACATCCGCGATGCCATTAACACCGGCAGAGGCGATTACATCCCGATTTTTCTGAGTGAGATCTCGCGGCTATTTAAGAAAAATGTCTTACCGCTTGACGTGGCGCTGCTCAATGTATCGCCGCCCGATCGCCACGGGTATTGTTCGCTGGGTACTTCTGTGGATGTGGCGCTCGCGGCCTTTCATCATTGTAAGTATGTCATCGCCCAGGTGAACGCTTTCATGCCGCGCACCCATGGCGACGGCTTCATACATATCCGTAAATTCAACGCCGTTGTAGAAGGAAATGATCCGCTGCCCGAAGTTTTTTATGGCAATCAGCTCACGGCGGAAGATAAAGTGATCGGCCGCTACGTGGCAAGCCTGGTCGAAGACCGTGCTACTTTGCAGATGGGTATCGGCTCCATTCCCGATGCGGCCCTGCAGAGCATGGGGCACCTGAAAGACCTGGGCGTACACACCGAAATGTTTTCGGATGGTGTTGTGGATCTGATGGAAAAGGGTGTGATTACGAACGCCTACAAGAAAAAGCACCCGGGCAAAACCGTTTCCGGGTTTGCCATTGGATCGCGCCGGATGTACAATTATATCGATGATAACCCTGCCTTCCGCTTTTTGGAAACCGAGTACGTGAACGACACACGCGTCATTCGCGCGAACCCTAAGGTTGTAGCCATCAACAGCGCGATTGAGGTAGACATCACGGGCCAGGTGTGCGCTGATTCGATCGGTACGTATCAGTTTTCGGGTGTTGGGGGCCAGATGGATTTCATTCGCGGCGCCTCACTGGCCGACGGCGGCAAGCCAATCATCGCGCTGCCGAGCGCCACCAAAAAGGGACAAAGCAAAATCGTGGCATCTATCAAAGAAGGAGCTGGCATTGTGACCACTCGCGCCCACATGCACTACCTCATTACCGAATACGGCATTGCTTACTTGTTTGGCAAGAGCCTGCGGCAACGCGCCTATGAGATCATGAAGATCGCACATCCGGACCACCGCGAAAGCATCGAAAAAGAAATCATCCGGCGATTCGGCACCAGGCAACACCCGCTACGGTAAGGTACTACCACAACAGTTTGCCAGGTACGGGATGCCGTTTTATTGGCAACCGAAGGAGAACTGGCGACAGGCTAATATGGCTTGTGGTAGCCGGAAGAACCGCGTATCTTAACAGGAAAGCCAGCCACCCGAGACCCGCAACCAGCGATCAATACCCTGCCGCCGGCACAGTTTTCGAATCGTCTCGCAGCTGCCTGTTCATCCAGACTGTAACAACGCTCGCGGAAATGAGATAGCCACCAATTGCCAGCTCAATGCCCGGCAGTTTAGCAGCCAAACCAAACCAGCCTGGAAAAGTCAGCAGCAGATAAAACCCTAAGAGGTTTTTACCCAGCTCCCACAGCCACGCCTGCGGATTGCGATCCATGAGTTCGGTGTACGCATATACACTGGCAAAAACGAAACCACCATACCAAAAAATAGCAGGAGCGCCAATGGCGGCGATATCGTAGAAAAGATAGGCGATCAATCCCAATAATGCAGCCATCTGTATACATGTCCACGTATTCAACAGTCGGGAAGTTTTTGGGTCATACTTTTGGAAATGGTAGACGTCGCTGATTGTATAGATGGGATGTTTGTCTGCCACGTCGGGCGGACGCCAGCCGAGCGGCATAAACCAAATACGCAGTTTGTCGATCCCGTGTTGCGCACGCCACGCGTCTTGTATTAACAGCCACAAATGCATGAAGTTGATCTTGATGGGATTCCAGGTACGCACGGGGCGCGTTACCCCATACACGGCCGGCACGTGCGGTAGCTCCTGCTGAAACGTACCAAACAGCTTGTCCCAAAAAATGAAAATCTGCCCGTAATTTTTGTCGAGGTACTCCGGATTGATTGCATGGTGGACACGGTGGTGAGCCGGAGTGACAATGATCTGTTCCAAAAAGCCCATTGAGCGAATGTGCCGGGTATGATACCAGAACTGGGCAAATAAATGAATCGGAGCCACCACGGCAATCACCTGCGGGGGTACACCCAGTAGAGCTGCCGGCAGCAGAAAGATCGCGAAGATGCGCACGATGGAGGAAATACTTTGACGCAGCGCACAGGCGAGATTAAACTCTTCGCTGCTGTGATGTACGATATGATTATTCCAAAACAAGTTGTACTCATGGGCAATGCGGTGCACCCAATAGCCGGCAAAATCCAGAGCTATGAAACCTACGACATAAACCACCCAGGAGCTTTCAATTTTCACGAGCGCCACGCGGCTTACCAGCCAACCATACGAAATAATCGCCACGCTGAGGCCAAGCACATCTTTGGTAACGTTGGTAATACCGGAACTTAGACTCGCAATCATATCATTCGTGCGGACGGTGTCGTTGCCTCGCCACCACCCCCACCATTTTTCGAATAACACCAAGGCCAGAAATGCGGGCATAGCCACCAGCAGGATTCTTCCGTACACTTCCATAACATCAAAAATCGAAGTTCACATCAGAAAAAGCAAACGGTGCTGAACGGCATACGTTACAGTGAAATTCCGTTGATTTTCCGATATAGTGCCAGAGCGTGACGGTCGGTGAGCCCGGACACAAAGTCAAGCACAGCGCGTAGCATGCCGTAAGCGGTATTCTCAGTTTCAATGGCGGTACGTACTTCCGGCGGCAGCAGGAGTGCCATATTTTCAAGCTGACGTGAGGGCGTACGGGTCAACATCCATTCACCCGCATGGACGAACGAATCGACCAGACCGGGCAGTACCCGGTGGCCGGCAGCTTCTATCTCAAGCACATGGGGCGCGCGGTAGATGCGTTCAACCGAAATTTCGCTGATGGCGCGAAGTGCCTGCTCGTACTCACAGAGATCGGTCAGGGCAGCATCGAACTGTCCTGAAAGAATGGCAACTTCATTCGACAAAAATACCTCGGTGCAGGCATCGATCAACTGCCCGATGGCGAGGGCGCGTAATGTGCCCAGCTTTTCATTTAGTCCGGTTAGCGCATCGAGTTTGGAACGCTGGAATTTCAATTTCAGGATTGGAGCAAGCAGCTCGGTGAGCTCGGGGAGCGAAAGTAACCCCAGCCGGCAGCCATCTTCGAGGTCGATGATACTGTAGCAGATGTCATCAGCGGCTTCCACCAAAAATGCTAATGGATGCCGCTGCCAAGCGTGGGGCGCTACCGGGGGTAAGTCCAATGCATCGGCAACTTCAGCGAAAATGTTACGCTCGCTTTCAAAGAACCCGTATTTCTTCTGGCTGCGCAGCTTTTTGTTGCGCATGGGGAAGTGGGCGGCGCAAGGATATTTGGTAAAGGCGCCCAGGGTGGCATATGTGAGCCGCAGGCCATGTCCGTGATTATTCAGCAATCGGAAGCCCTGGGCATTGCCTTCGAAGCGGATGATCTCGGCCCACTCCCCCCCGGTAACCAGGGGCTGATACCGGAGGCCACCGGGCCGGGAGCGGAAATATTCCGACAGCGCCTCCTCACCGGCATGCCCGAAAGGAGGATTGCCAATGTCGTGCGCGAGCGCGGCAGCAGCCACAATCGCCCCAAAATCAAAAAGGGTGTAAGCCCCAGCCAGGCCAGCATGGCGCTGGAGGATGACTTCGCCCACACGCTTTCCGAGAGAACGCCCCACGCTCGAAACTTCGAGGCTGTGCGTGAGGCGAGTATGAACGAAATCGTGCTCGGGCAACGGGTGAACCTGAGTCTTATCCTGTAGCTTGCGAAACGGGTGCGAAAAAATAATGCGATCGTAATCCTGCTCAAAGGCGCTTCGCGTAACGGCTGCCGGCGGATCAGATCGTGAGCCCACGCGCCGGCCGGAAAGTAAATTCTCCCAATTCATGCATGTACTGATTTCTCGAACTCCAGGTTGAGGTGCTTTCCTGTGAGAACCGTCCAGGACGTATTGAGGCGGAACATTTCGCCGTAAATTGACCTGTTTTCTGGATCTCGCCGCACCCCTTTTCGATAGGCTTTCCAACTAAAAAACCAAATCAGGGGAAAAAGAAAAAGCAATAAACACGAGGTTGAACTGACGGGGGATGGATGCACCTGACGGAGGCGTAAACCTTGTAAGGCGGCAAGCGTACGCATCCGCAAAATACCTATGATAAACACTTTGCTGAAATAGCCGCGGCTTTCGCCCGGCCACCGCACCATGGCATTTGTTTCGTTGGGGAGAGCAGTCGAGTAATGTTCGCTTTCCTGGATGAATTGGGAGAAGCGGCTACGAAGCGAGGATGGATTTGCGGTGGTCAGCAGGAGGATGCCACCCGGTTTCAGCACACGGCTCAACTCGGTGAACAGGGCATTCTGGTCCGGAATACATTCGATGGTCTCGGAACAAATCACCACATCTGCCACGGCGGAGCCCAACGGCAGTGGCTGCTGCAGATCAACATAAGCACACGCCAAATCCGCGTATTGGTTCTGATCGGGAAAGAGGTCAAACGCCTTCACATTCGCCCCGGCCTGGCGAAACAGATTTGCGATGTAGCCGCTGCCGGCCGAAAAATCATACACCGCTTTATTGTGAAAAAACGGGCGGCTGTGGTTTGCAATCCAGGTTTGAAAAAACCGCACCGCGTTGATTCGGGTGTGCGGAATATCCGCCAACGAATTCAGGGGTGCCATACATCAAAATTGACGCAACAGGTTAGCGATCGAACAGGCTGCCTGCACTTTGGTACGCAACTCGCCCGCACTCACACGTTCCTGTACCATTGAATCGCGGTGGCGCAACGTAACGGTTCCATCTACAAGGGTTTGGTGATCGAGGGTGGCGCAAAACGGAGTGCCAATAGCATCCATTCTGCGGTACCTTCGCCCGATTGTATCTTTATCTTCATAGTGACAGCGCAAATCGTATTTCAAGTCGCTCAACAGCTTTTCGGCTGCTTCGGGTAGTCCATCCTTCTTGACCAATGGCAGGATAGCGAGTTTCACCGGTGCCAGCGTTGCCGGCAGGCGCAGAACAGTACGTTCGCTCCCCTCCTCCCCCGCTTCCTTGGACTCGATTTTCTCTTCTGTGTAGGCGGCACTGAGCGTAGCCAGAAACATCCGGTCAAGCCCGATGGAGGTTTCGATTACATACGGAATGTAACTGCGATTTTCGTCATGGTCGAAGTACTGCTGCTTCTTGCCGGAGTATTTTTCGTGACTACTCAGGTCGAAATCGGTTCGGCTGTGGATACCCTCGAGCTCTTTGAAGCCCATGGGAAATTGAAATTCGATATCACAGGCAGCGTTGGCATAGTGTGCCAGATTATCATGATCGTGAAACCGGTACCGCGCTTCGCCCAGGCCGAGGAGCTGGTGCCACTTGATGCGCTTCGCCTTCCAGTACTCATACCATTTCATTTCCTCGCCCGGCTTCACAAAGAACTGCATCTCCATCTGCTCGAACTCGCGCATGCGAAAAATGAACTGGCGCGCCACAATTTCATTTCGGAAAGCCTTGCCGATTTGCGCAATCCCAAACGGGATTTTCATGCGCCCCGTTTTTTGGACATTCAGAAAGTTGACAAAAATGCCCTGCGCCGTTTCCGGACGCAGAAAAATCTTACTGGCATCTTCCGCAACAGATCCAATTTCAGTTGCAAACATCAGGTTGAATTGCCGCACGTCCGTCCAGTTACGGGTACCGGAAATTTCGCAGGCTACCTCCAGATCAACAACGAGTTGCTTCAAGCCCTCCATATCGTTCGCCCCCAGCGCTGACTTCATGCGGGCTTTCGCATCATCAATTTTTTTCTGGTACTCTGCAACGCGGGTGTTGGTGGTGACAAACATTTCGCGGTTGAAGTTTTCGAAGCGCTTAGCTGCTTTCTCCACCTCTTTGTCGATCTTTTCCTGCAGTTTATCGATCGCCTTCTCGATGAGTTGGTCGGCCCGGTACCGTTTCTTGGAATCTTTGTTGTCGATCATAGGATCGTTGAAGGCATCCACATGGCCAGATGCTTTCCAGGTGGTGGGATGCATAAAGATCGCGGCGTCAATCCCGACAATGTTATCGTGGAGTTGCGTCATGAATCGCCACCAGTATTCTTTGATGTTGTTCTTCAGTTCTACGCCCTGCTGGCCATAGTCGTACACGGATGCCAGGCCATCGTAGATTTCGCTGGACGGAAAAACAAAGCCATACTCTTTTGCGTGGGAAATGACTTTCTTCAATAGGTTTTCTTCTTGCTGCGCCATAAGGCCGCAAAGATAAAAATCCTGCGGGTATAGCGGCAGGCCGTAGCCCATCTAACCCGCAGGAAACCTTAAAACATGAACACACATTGCCAGGCTGGGCGCTGATGCCCGCCCCGAAGCTCCGTCCGTACGAGGGCTGACGCGCTGTCGGTTCGTGCGGCTATTCAATAAATTTCTATATTGATCGCCGCTAATCGATGTTACACTTCAAAAAAGTTGGCGTTGCGGTGTCTTTTGCGCCTACCACACCGGCGATGTTGGCCGAGGCAGGCCGCTTGGCCCGGATTTTTCATGCGCACCTGGTCGTGATGCATGTGGGGGCTACAACGGAGGCGACCCGTGCGGCACTCCAAAAGCAACTGGCCTTTGCCGATCTGGATCCCGATCGCATCACGATGGACTGTGAAGAGGGAGACCCTGCGCGCCTGATTCTAACTATGTGCATCCGCCACCGGGTTGATCTACTCGTTGCCGGAGCCTTACGCAAGGAAAAGCTGATTATTCATTATGTTGGCTCCGTGGCGCGCAAGATTCTGCGCCAGGCCCGATGTTCCGTGCTGGTGCTGGTGGCACCCAGCCGGGAGGACCGCCCATTTAAAAATGTAGTTGTGCATGCCGAAGACAGTCCCTACGCGTTCGAAGCGCTGCAAACGGCTTGCATCCTGGCGCATCAGGATCCAACCTGCTGGGTACACGTTACGCGTGAGATCAAAATGCTCGGGCTCACCATGGCGGCTAACGAACAGCACACCGAAGATGAGTACAATCAGTCCCTCCAGCAACTCGTCCGGGAGGAAACCTATGAAGTGGAGCGCATGCTGCAGCGCATTCCGCACCCCAAGATTCGGTTCAACATCAAAGTCCTGTCTGGCAAGTCCGGATATGAGTTAGGAAAGTTTGCCGAGCGTAAACAAGCCGATCTGTTGATTGTAGGAGCACCTCCCCACCGCATGGCATTTCTAGACCGGGTTTTCCCGCATGATCTGGAGTACCTTTTTGCCGAACTGCCGACCAACCTGCTCATCGTTCAACCCACACACGCTACTACCGCATGAACAAACTCAGTCAGCCGGAAGTGCTTAGTCTGCTCATTCAGTTGAGCGTGATGTTATTTACGGGGCGCCTGTTTGCCGAGATTGCCCGCAAGCTCCAGCAGCCTGCCGTGGTAGGTGAAATCGTTGCCGGTATCATGCTGGGGCCGACTATTCTGGGCACGCTAGAGCCCGACTGGTTTCAACATCTTTTTCCGAAAGGTAATTCGGCTCTGGTCTTAGACGGTTTCTCACAGGTAGCTGTCGTGTTGTTGTTGTTTACCGCCGGCCTGGAAGTTGATTTGCACATCGTACTGCGGCAAGGACGGCAGGCTTTCTTTACAAGCTTTCTGGGGCTGGTGGTGCCGTTCGCGCTGGGATTCGCTGTGCCGTTGCTTTTTCCCGCTTTTTTTGGAGTGGGCAATGAAAAAGAAATCTTGTTGTTCGCGCTTTTTCTCGGCACTTCCATGGCGATTACCGCGCTGCCTGTGATCGCGCGCGTATTGATGGATTTGGGAATGTTCAAATCACCCATGGGGATGCTCGTGATAGCCTCCGCTATGATTGATGATATTGTGGGATGGTTGATTTTTTCCGTGCTCCTGGGATGGATTGGCAAAGACATCCAACATGTTACCCTCATGCAAACGTTGGTGCTGACAGTCACCTTCACCGTGGTTACGCTTACGCTGGGGCGCAGTATCATCAACCGCATCCTCCCCTGGACCAACAAAAACCTCGCCTGGCCCGGGGGCCTGCTCTCGTTGTCTCTTGCGTTTTGTTTTTTGGCGGCTGCTTTCACCGAATACATTGGCATTCACGCAATTTTCGGTGCCTTCGTCATCGGCATCGCGCTCGGCGATTCGGAACATCTATCGGAACGGGCAAAAGAGATCGTGCACCAGTTTATCAACAATATTTTTGCACCCTTATTTTTTGTGGCCATTGGGTTGAAGGTGAATTTTGCCTCCAATTTTGATCTGTGGCTTACCCTCGCGATTGTGGCGATCGCATTTGCCGGAAAAATCATCGGCAGCGGATTGGGCACGCGGTTGGGTGGTTTCAGCTGGCGCGAATCGGCCGCCGCCGGCTTTGGCATGAATGCGCGCGGTGCTATGGAAATTATTTTGGGGCTGGTTGCCCTGGAAAACAAGCTCATCAACGAGCGGATCTTTGTTTCGCTGGTGATCATGGCCCTGGTAACCAGCATGGCCAGCGGGCCACTAATGAAGTGGGCACTACGCAAAAAAATACCGGCACAAAAGCCGGCTGGATGACTGCCTACAGGCGGTCTACCATGGCCTTAACAAACGCGTCCCGCTCAGCATAGTTTCCCCGCACGAGCGTGTACGCAATACCTCGGCATTCCAACTCGTGCCGGAAGGATGCCAACATGGCCCTCCGTTGTTCATCGGACGCCAGGTCGCGCATGCCATCGGCTACCCACGGCACATCTGTGTCAAACAGAAAATAGTGGTCATACACCACCTCTCGCTCAAGTTCAAAGAGCAGAGCGGGCACACTACCGAGGTAGTGCCTGCAATAGATTTGCGTAGTAATCAGGTCAGTATCGCAAAATAAAAATCGATTGGCTGTTTTAATCTACTCGAGTACGCGCTGCGTCTGGGCACGCCCGATGCGCACAATATCATCCGCTGTAAAGGAATTGGATGTAACGAGTTCGCGGGCAACCTCGGGAACATAGTCGGTGTGATAGTGCGCCGCCAGGTGTCGGGCTAAGGTGGACTTCCCCGTGCTTTCCGGCCCGTAAAGGCAGATCAGTAGTATACCGTCGGTCATGGAATCCGATAAGATTTATACGCGCGCCACCAGTTGTATAACCCGTAGGCAGCGATGAATGTGAACAGCAGGTACAAAAAACTGTAGAATTTGATCCCGCGACTATAATACAGGTAGGTGGCCACCACGTCAACAGCGATCCAGACAATCCAGCTTTCGATTTTCTTTTCGATCATGTAAAAGGTGGTGAGCACGCTCATCACCGTAATGAAGGAATCCACATACGGTGCCGCGCTGGGCTGCCTAAACACCGACGGCACCCACTGGTGCAGGTGGGCGGCCAACGTCCCCAGCAGTGCCGTTCCGCCTATACCGACGGCCACCAGCAAAACGCGCTGGCGGGAGGTCATCCAACTCACCTTCAGGTGGCGACGGGCATCCTCCTCGTGTGTATGGGGATGGAGCCAGCGCCACCAGCCGAGCAGATTGGT
>CANGUI010000030.1 GCA_947457025.1 Flammeovirgaceae bacterium
CGGCCGCTTAATTGCAGAACATATCTACATATTGCTCGCCCAGCGTACAAACCAATTGCAAACTCTTTCCCCGGAGGAGCTTTACCAGACCATGCTAAAAGAAACTCCCCGTATCTTAGAGCAAGTACCCCAGCACTACATCGCCTCCTATCTTGGCATCCAGCCAGAATCCCTCAGCCGGATTCGGAAACGGATGATGAACAAAGATTCAAAGAGTTATCGAGACTGACCTCTCCGCGGACACCGGCACGAAAATCCATGGTTCGGTCGCGCCTCGTTGTTCTAAACATGCCACCCTTAAAGGCGACATGCCCGGTGAAACCGGAGATATCCCTTTGATCGAGATTTCGGCAGCGCATCGAGCCAACGGTACGATAACCTACACCCATATCAAACCACACCGTTTTAAACAAATTCACTTCGAGCAAAATGGCTGGCTCGACCGTTAAGAAATTGGATTCGCCCACCTCTGATCGGTCGGCATCATGATCCATTTCTAGCTTGCTATACCCCACCATAAGCGAGAACGTGAGGTGAAGAGCATGACTATATAGAAGCGTGCACTCTGCAAAGCCACCCGCCGTGCTGTAGTCCATGTACGCATCCCGATTCAGCTCGCTCGCTGGACTTATGTCATTCAGAGATTGGCTGACAAACGCACCAAAAGTGAATATATCCCTGATAATGAGACCACCGCGCAAACATAAAAGTACTACCCCTGTATCGTCTATTCGGGCAGATCCGATCATTGGAGCCGCAAAGAACCCAACATTGTTCAGGTATTTACCAGCCGATGTTCCGAAAAGAGTTTTTGGGTCGGCATCCTGGCTTTGCGCCAATAAAGGACAGAAAACTGATAAGAAGAAAGCGGCAGCAAACTGATATATCGCTTTTAGGATAATGAAGTTTTATCCTGGAAAAACCAAACTCACTCATCTGCGGTTTCAATTTGTTTTATCTGCAAATGCACACCAGCATATATATAATAGGGCTCAACCTCGCCTCAGATTCACTTTCTTAACTTAGATCAATAACCAAAAACTTCATTTTTGTGCGGTTTTAAAGGTCACCCCAACGGTACACCATTTTCTTAACCCATGTCAATGTTCGGTTGCTATTCAAACCAACACTTTTGGGCCATTAAACAAAATGAAGCCATGAACACAAACACAAATTCAATCTTTCGAAACAGAAATGTTGCCCTTGTACTGGGCGTGCTGGTAGCGATGCTGCTGTCGGCAAATGTATTTGCGCAAACTACCCAGACGGTACGCGGCCGCGTAGTGGATGAGGTAAGTAAAACTCCACTGATCGGTGTGAATGTCATCGTCATCAGTGTAACGGATGCTACTCTCGGGGCCTCAACCGATGTCAACGGTGAGTATACGATCAAAGGTGTGCCCGTCGGCCGCCAAACCATTAAAGTGTCGTATGTGGGATTCGAAGAACAAACGATTCCCAACATCGTGGTGTCTGCGGGTAAAGAAGTGATTTTGAACCTGAGCCTCACCGAGCAAATCAGCCAGTTAAATGAAGTGGTGATCGTTGCTAATACCCGGGAAGACAAGACGGCCACCAATAATGATCTGGCCGTGGTGAGCTCACGGTCTTTCAACCTGGACGATACCAAGCGCTATGCCGGTGCTTTGGGCGATCCATCGCGTATGGCTGCCAACTTTGCGGGAGTTGTAGGAGGTAACGATTCGCGTAATGATATCGTGGTGCGTGGAAATTCGCCAACCGGCATGCTATGGCAGCTTGAGGGTTTAAACATCCCCAACCCCAATCACTTCGGCGCACTGGTAAGTACCGGAGGACCGGTAAGTATGTTGAATAACAATAATCTTGATAAATCTGATTTCATGACAAGTGCATTCCCTGCACAGTATGGAAATGCCGTGGCGGGCGTTTTTGATATTCGTTTACGAGATGGGAATAATCAAAAAAGCGAGTTCCTCGGCCAGATTGGCTTCAATGGATTTGAATTGGGGGCTGAGGGACCGCTTTCTAAAAACTCAAAAGGTTCGTACATCGCCAACTATCGGTATTCCACGCTGGGCGTTTTCACTGCCTTGGGCCTTGATTTCGGTACCGGCTTCGCCGTGCCGCTCTATCAGGACCTGAACTTTAAAGTATCGCTGCCCACCAAAAAAGGAGGCAAGTTTTCGGTCTTTGGTATGGGTGGAACGAGCTCTATTGATTTGCTGGGCAGCGAAGCAGACCTTTCAGGACCAAGTTCGGATTTGTACGGCAACGAAAACCAGGACACTTATCCCCGCTACAGAACGGGCATCATGGGCATGAGTTACGAGGGCAACTTCTCGCCTCGTACCTACTACAAAATTACTGCGGGTGTTTCGGCAACTGACGAAGACTTTCATTCCGATTCACTCGTTCGCAATGCCGATCTGGATGTCGTTAGCAGGTTTCGGCGTGCCGAGGGCAGTTTCAGCACCACCAAAGGTTCATTGGTTTTTTACACGCGCACGAAATTCAATCCTAAAAACAGCCTGACGTCCGGTTTCTACATCGATGCCACTACCGTTGATTTGTTCAACCGCGACATTTACGCTAACCTGAGCCGCGATTCTGTTCGCGTTAATATAAACGACAACACCACCTTGTACCAGGCTTATTCAAATTGGAAACATCGGTTTACCAACCAGTTTTCGATGAATGTAGGTTTGCACGCACAATACTATTCGTTGAACGAGCAGTTTGTACTTCAACCCCGTTTTAGCCTGCAATACCAGCTTAATGGAACGCAATCTGTGAGCGTAGGGTACGGCCTGAACAACCAGACTCAAAACATTTACACATCCTTTTTGCAGACACGCGTAGGTAACAGCATCCAATTCACGAACCGAAATCTTGATTTCACCACCAGCCAGCACTACGTACTTACCTATGACTGGAACCTGGCTGAGAATCTGCGATTCAAAGCCGAGACTTACTATCAACGCTTATCGAACGTGCCGGTGGAACGCACACCTTCTTCCTACTCGGCCATCAACACGGGTGCGAGCTTTGCAGCAGACGACCGCAGCAACTTGGTGAATTCCGGTACGGGCAGAAATTATGGTGTTGAGTTCACGTTAGAACGTTTCTTCAACAAAGGGTTCTACTTTTTAATCACAAACTCCCTGTTCAACTCAAAGTATAAAGGCAGCGACGGGATTGAGCGCAACACCGCCTACAATACTCGGTTTGTATTGAATGTGCTGGCCGGTAAGGAATGGAAGATCGGAACAAACGGAAAATTCCTGTCACTCAATATTCGTTCGACTACCATTGGAGGCCGGTACCTCACGCCTATTGATTTCGCAGCATCGCAGCAGTTCGGCAATGCCATTTTCCAAGAAAGCCGTGCGTTTACCGAAAGACAACCCAGCTATTTCCGCACAGATTTTCGAATCAGCTACAGAAAAGAGTACCGCAACAGCACGCTGGAGTTTGCGTTAGATCTGCAGAATGTAACGGGGAACCAGAATGTGTTTTCCCAAAGCTACAACCCTCGCACAAACAGCATTGTAACACAATATCAACAAGGATTCTTCCCAGTGCCCTTTGTGCGGTACACGTTTTAGACCACATTCAAAAAAAGCCCGGAAACGGGCTTTTTTTTTATTCTCCAAGGCACTCAGCGACCGCCGGCTACATATTCTTCACCACTTCCCGGGCAAACTCAGAACACTTGAGCAGCGAAGCCCCGTCCATCAGGCGATGAAAATCATAGGTAACACGCTTTGCGGCTATGGCCGCTTCCAGGCCCCGGTAGATCAGCCCGGCCACTTCAAACCAGCCGAGGTATTCGAACATCATGGCGCCCGACAAGATAACGGAGCCGGGGTTCACCTTGTCCTGGCCGGCATACTTAGGTGCCGTGCCATGGGTGGCTTCAAAAATGGCGTGCCCGCTCACGTAATTGATATTCCCTCCCGGAGCGATGCCAATACCGCCCACAATGGCAGCTGCCGCATCCGAGATGTAATCCCCATTCAGGTTGGCGGTGGCCACGACCGAGTACTCATCCGGGCGCAACAGGATTTGCTGCAAGAATGCATCCGCAATCGAGTCTTTAACAATTAATCGGTGACCGTCTTTCTCAATCACCTGCCAAGGGCCGCCATCGAGATCTACCGCACCGAACTCGCGTTTCGCGAGCGCATAACTCCAATCGCGGAACCCACCCGAGGTGAATTTCATGATGTTGCCTTTGTGGACGATCGTGACGCTGGGTTTCTTATGCTCCAGTGCGTACAAGATGGCCGCGCGTGTAAGACGCTCTGTACCCTCCACGGAAATGGGTTTGATACCAATTCCGGACGTTTCGGGAAAACGAATTTTCTTATACTGCTTGGGAAATGTTTCCTTCAAAAAGGACATGAATTTCTTGTTGTCCTCACTACCTTGCTGAAACTCAATGCCCGCGTAGATGTCTTCCGTGTTTTCACGAAAGATCACCATATCGGTTTTACGAGGTTCTTTCACGGGCGACGGCACACCTTCAAACCAGCGTACCGGACGCAGGCATACATACAAATCCAACTCCTGGCGGAGGGCCACATTCAGCGAACGGATCCCTCCTCCCACAGGGGTTGTCAGCGGGCCTTTGATCCCCACCAGGTACTCGCGAAAAGCAGCCAGCGTCTCATCCGGAAGCCAATTACCCGTTTTATTGAATGCTTTTTCACCAGCGAGCACTTCCAGCCACTCCACCCGGCGGTCTCCTTTATAGGCTTTTTCGATAGCAGCCTCAAAAACCAGGCGTGCGGCGGGCCAGATGTCAACACCGGTACCATCGCCTTCGATGAATGGGATGACAGGATGATCGGGAACCTGCAACTTCCCGCTTGCGATCGTGATTTTTTGTGCCGACATGAGATTAAGGGGTTAGTTGGGCAAATTAGATGTTGTTTCGCAGTTTCGAAAAAAAATATGTGTCTCTGATTCGTATGGCCGCCGGCGGAATATGGAGGCACACGAACTACGGGCGATTCATTTTCGATTTCGGCCACTTGCTCGAACCAAGCAAGCCCACCTGCTCTCGCTGACCTCCCACTAAAAAATTATTTTAGTTCAAAACAAGCTTAGGTACTTAAGGTTATCCGCAAAGATTGCCATTACGCAGCGAAAGGTTACTATCTGGCATTCGCTTTTCTGCCTTACGGGATTATGTCAACTCACTCCAAAAATACGGCCGCATCTTTTCCCAAAACTACGCGTACATGATCATTGAGGGTAGTGGCCAGATCGTAGCCCGTGTACCGTGGGTACACAGGGAAACGCGTTTGATTTCGATTCACCAAAACAGCAATTTCAACTGCCGGAATGATGGGATTGAGGAACAACTGCGACGCGTAAAGTAATGTTTTACCCGTATTCAGAACATCGTCTACCATAACGACAGGGCGGGCCCGGAACTTGTGGTTACCCGGATTGATCCGGACTTCCCGGGGGTCTGGATTCTCTTTGGTGATGAGGATTTCGATAACCTCCGTCTCGAGGTCTGCCATTTCCCGGAGTGTACGGCTCAGCGCCTTTGCCAGTACAATACCCTGTCCGTTGATTCCGGCCAGCACAATACCGCGCGCGGCAAAATGTTGCTCGTAAATTTCATAGGCCATGCGTTTCACTTTTTGCGCGATTTGCGGGGCACTCAGAATCGGAACAACACCGGGTGTCTTCATGGAATAGGTACTACTTTACTGTTCTTAAGAGTAGACAGGATGACCATGGACTGCATATTATCAACAACGTCAATATTGGATACCTTTTCGAGCATCAATCTCTGGTAGGCGGGTATATCTGCACAAATGATTTTCAGTATGAAGTCGGCCTGACCGGTAACGTGATGGCACTCCACAATCTCCGGGATGGCGGAAATTGCACTCATAAACCGGTCGATATTTTCTTTGTTATGCCCTTTCAGCGAAACCATTACAAAGGTGCTGACACCTAACCCCACACTACCCGGATCGATGAGCGCGTGGTAGCTCCTGATAATTCCGGCTTGCTCCAGTTTCTTAACGCGTTCCAGCGTTGGCGCGGGCGATAACCCAATTTCCTGAGCCAACTGGGCATTGGTTACATTGGAGTTACTCTGAAGCAGATCGAGTATTTTGCGATCGGTGCCGTCTAATTTTATCTTCATACGTGAGGAGTGGGGAGTAAGGTAGGAAAAAATGTAAAAACCAAAAAACCTATCGCTTGATAAGCACGCGTGACCGGTTTTCAGAACCGCCCGTTTGTACTACGAGCGTGTATAAGCCGGGTACAAGTTGATTGATGGCAATTGTCCATTCGCGTAAACCTAAATCAGGATTATCAATTATTTTTTCATAAGCGAGCGCACCGGTTCCGGTAATTAGCCGGATAGTTACGGGTTCTTTCGATGCCGCAATCAGGGGAACAATCAGAAATCCGTCGGCAGGATTTGGATAAGCGGGCAACCAGTTGGAGGATTCATTAAGCGAAATGCAAATCTTGTTGTTCGATGCAACCTGGTCATCCGGAAAAGCCAGCTCGGCACATGCAAATGTCAACGGCCTTGAGGTCTGCAGTTGGTTTTGCAGGGTAATCGTCTTGGTTGTACCAGGTAACCATTGATCACGTATCACTTCCCTAAACGTTATACCCAGACCGAGATTGAGCAGAACGGGTGCCTCACGGACGATATAATTACTATTGTTTTTAATTTCGACCTGACTGACAAATAATTTGGAGACTGGATCTTGTAAAACCCGGTAGTCGATCAATTCCAAATCGCGGACGGGGGTAATAATGCGTACCAGCCGTGTGATTTGATCTGAGCAATTGAAGGAATTACTGGCAATAAGATCTACACCATAATCACCCAATGCGGTATAAGTGAACTCGGGGTTTGCGTTAGAACTAGTTGTGCCAAGATTATCGTTGAAACGCCATAAGAAAGAGTTTGCTCCTTGAGATGTGTTGGTAAACAGAATGCGAAGTGGCGGAGGGCCGACCTCATCCGACACAGCGAAACCCGCAGAGGGCGTGGGATTTATCACCACGTTCTGGTCTACCCCGTATGTACATCCTGACTGGCCGGTAACTACCATCCGAACCGGGTAGTTGCCGGGATTGGCCAAAACCAGGTTTACGGTGTTTCCCTGCAAACTCTGGTTATTGATTATCCACTGCACGTTTCTAACAGGATCATTTGGTGCTACGGTGGAATTCGAAAAAACTACCTGCTTACCGGCGCACGCGTTCCCCACGGTAAATTCAGGCAACAGCTCAACGGGAATAGTAATTGATTTTGAAATTGAAGCGATACAATCGTTTTGCGCAACAATTCTTACTTGCACCGCACTATTGCCAGCTGTTACAAAAACATGAGATGGGTTTGCCGTGGTATACGTATTAACACCGATGTTCCACTGAAACGACTTGATCGGGGCGGAGGTGATGCTGGTGAATTGCGTACGTTGGTTGCGGCATGACGGCCCGTTGGTAAAGTCTACGGTCGGCGTTTGTTGAATGGTTATGGATTTTGTCAGGATTGCGAAGCACCCCTGATCGGACGTAACCGTAAGTTCCACAGGGAAATTTCCAGCCTGCGCAAAGGTGAAACTGGGATTGCGTTGTGTACTAGTACCCAGCCCCATACCAAAGCTCCATGCCCACCCAGTCAGATTGCTGTCGGTAAGCGCTGGAGTGGTATCTGTAAACTGGGCGGGCGAGCCGGAACACGAAAAAGGTGGCAAGGCCAGCGAAAAACTGGCAACAGGTTTGGAGTAGATCTTCAGCGGCTTTGAGGTTTCGCTCACGCAGCCGTTAGTGCCGGTGGCTTTTAGTTTAGCCGTGTAGTTCCCAGGATCATTAAACGAAACGGTGGGGTTCGTTTGGGTACTAACCTTTCCACCTAAATCCCAATCGTACCCCGCAATGCTGCCCAACGTTTGATTCGTGAATACGATGGGGTCGCCCGCACACTTTCCAGAAAAGTTAAAATCGACTAAGGGGCCTTCGCCTACATCAGGAATGGTTTGGATCGCCTGGGAAGAACAACCGGGAATCGATGCTACCAACTTCACTTCCTTCTCGCCTGCGGAGGTGAAAGCGTAGATAAGATCGCGTTCGGTTGAAATCGGGATCTGATTTACAAACCATTCGTACGTAAGGTAACCATCAAAATCATCAATAGTGGTATTGGTATAAGTAAACGCATTGTTGGTGCATATGAAGCCGGAGGGGACTACAAAACCGGCATTTGGCGGTGGCCAAACCGTAAAATTCCTTGACGAGGTATTTTTACATCCGTTAGTGGCTGTGGCCTGAAGTCTAATCTGGTATTCACCCACACCTCCGTACTGATGAACGGGATTTTCAAGCGTGGATAGCACCGAATCGCCAAAGCTCCAATTCCAAGAGATTAAACCCATTCCTCCACTACTGCTAGCGGAAAAGAAAACGGGCGAACTAACACAGTTATTTTTTGTTACGATCGAAAATAAGGGCGCATCAAAAGGCTTCACAACAATCGGCTTGGTTTTGGAGCAAACAATCCCATTCCCGAAATCAACTGTAAGCGTAATTTCATAGGAACCGGGTATCGTATAAAATATGTTGGCCGGGTTCTCTTCAAGGCTATACGGCACGTTTGCTGCGCAGGTTGAAGAAACATGCACACGATGAGTGAGCCCATTGTTAAATCCGGAAAGAAAAAACCCATATTCTCCTTGAAACCGAAAAGATTCTAACACATAAGGGTTCGGGGGCGTGCTGATATTGCCAAGGTCTCTGAACTCAGGCTGGCCTTGATCTTCATTCCAAACCGCTGCATACAAATACCCGCCGGTAAAACTTGTAAAATACACAAAGGTGCTTGTACCGTAGACTATGGCTTTTATTCGATTAAACTGACCAATCGAAACAGGTATGGTATTGGAGAAATCCAACATCGCTGAGGTGGATAAAGAACCAAACAAATCCTGGCCAGCTTCTATTCTATAGATCTTGTTTGAAGCAATAGCATAAAGTATCCATTCATTGCAAACCTTAGAAACCGATAAACCGGACAAATCCGCGGCTCCTGGAATGAAATCGGAAACCATGATATCTGTCTGAATAGGAAGTTTTCGGCCCTGCGAGCCGAGATTCAAAAGGGTAATTGTTGAATTTCCCGAATTCGCCACCACGGCAATATAGTTTTCGCCCTCTTTTACAACCTCAATTTCCTGAGGGGTACTCAACTTATTTAAGCTGGCAACTTGCAAAGACACACCGATCGGGTTCGCCAGTAACGAACTACCCCACTCGATCCGTACAATTTCATTTTGTGTTGCCACAAAACCAATCCAGTCGGAAGCAGATCTGATGATTGAAATGGACTCTGGTTGATTCAACAACCCGTTCAAATTCCCAAGACTGACAATCGAGGATGGTGAGTTGTACGGACTATTTCCAAAATCAGCTCGAATGAGGGAACCATTGCGGCTAGTTGCAAAAGCCACCCAACGGCCGGCATCATTTACCATCGCTAAATCCGTAATGAAAGTCGTTATTACACCAATTGAACTGCTGGAATAGGCGCCGTCTAATTCATTGGAACAAAAATCCCAGGCATTTGATTGGCCAGGGTCGCTTCTATTTTGTAGAACAAGAAACTCATTCAAACATACCTCAATAGGAGTTTCAATATCGACTAAGTTCTGAGTAAATACCGAATTAGCACAAAGGGCAAACAGGAGGATGGCGAAGGCTTGATAAAACTTACCGGTCATACTCTTGGAACGAAAAATAAATCGTATGCGTTATCTCTCAAGTTCTCGGATCGAAACGCACGCGCGACCATCATGATCCTTTCTCTTTCAGGAATAATGCTCAAAAGTTTTTCCCGATCGTAAGTTGTTGAATTAAGCGGGCAACCACAATTGTTTTCGCTCATAATCACAGAATCATCTCCAATCCCTTCCGGCATTACAACCGGTAAACCATTCGCCCAATATTCCCCCACCTTAATAGGCGAACAGTATTGTTTGCTGGGCGAAGGCTTAATTAGCGCGTAGCCAAAGTCACTTGCCGAAAGATAGTCGGGCACCTGTTCATTCGATACGAATTTAACTCGAACGAAATCAGAGCATGCACCCGTGTTAATGAGTGCTTCGAAAAGCAAATCAGAACCGAGGTCGGTTAAAACAATTAGATAGAAGCGCGAGCCGAAATACAAACGATCTGCAGAAAAAACGCTAAGCGCATCGGGCAAATCAAAGTAGATTCCACCAAATTTACCGACATAGATCCCCACCAACGCTTCCATTGGAATTGTCAAATCAGCCCGTACCGCTGCCCGGCGATCTTCTTTAAATCGGAATTTGGCAAGGTCAACAATGCAAGGGACCGTTATCACCGGCTGTTTGGAATTAGGCACTTTCTGCAAAAGCTTCCGATATTTATTACTCACCGTCATCAAACCCGCAGCAGTTGCACGCTGACCATACTCCAGATACTTTTGAAATAGGTATTTTAGACCAAATCTCTTCCAAACACCCGATTCGAGCATGTAATCGGCATGAGGCTCAAACGACTCTACATAATACCTGGTGCGGGTAATTCTAGATGCCAAAAAAATCAGCCCTCCCGCGGGAGCTCCGCGCCCAAGCGCAAAGTCAATTTTATGATGTTTTATAATCTGAATTATTCGAATCGGAAACCAAACGAAGTCAATGAATTTCGCAAAATACCCAGGCCCCCACGATTTAAGCTCCAAATACTCTACATTCAACAACCTCGGGGGCTCCACCGAAAACACGCGCTTCGTACCAGCTCGCTCTACGGAGAGAACAAAAACCTTTCCGCCATTGAAGTAACGCGAAAGTGGTGGAATGTTCGGATAAACTGTCGCTTGAGAAAGTGGATCATAAAGGCCCCAGAAACTGACATATAGCAGATTCATAGTGTCAAAAATCGAAAAAATTCAATTAGGCCCTTAAACACCCTTCCCTGACTTGTGTATGAAAGCAACATGATTTTTCCAATTTTTATCTTAAGGAAAATAAACTGAAAATTAGAAATAATCTTGCTATCTATCCATTTTTCTATCAACAGCATGTAACATCTCGATAAGCCATCCAAGTTTCTCATCGTTGACGTAGAGCCCTTATGGTAAATGAGTATTTTCTCCGGCACGAAATCATACAAACCGCAATCAGCCACCGAAACCAAAAAATCTAAATCTTCTCCGTGGGTCAATCTCTCGTCAAACTTGTACTCCTTTCCAGGTATCGCGCGAATCATCCACGTACCACCAAAAAAACAAGACGAACTCAATTTAAGCAACTCATGGATTGGCTTCCCTCGGAACCATGGTTTGTACACATTTGTCACTTTTCGTTTTGTCAGATCAAATACCTCGCTATAGCCATCAACAAAAGTAATCTCAGGCCTTCTCCTAAAAACTGCAACTCGGGATTTAATACTGTCAAGGGGCAAAAGGTCATCCGAATCTAAGAAACAAAAAAACTCTCCGGTGAAGTGCGAAAGACCAAGATTGCGAGCCGCTGAAACACCACGGTTTACCTGCTTAAACGTTCGGATTCGAGGATCGCGAAATGCACGTAGCACCGCTTCTGTTTGATCTGTGCTTCCATCGTTAATGACGAGAAGCTCCCAATTTGGATAAGTTTGTCGAATTACGGATTCAATGGCCTGCCCAATGCAGTGTGCTGCATTGTATGCAGCCATAATAATTGTAACCTTACCTTCCATTGGCAATGACGTGCCTGTAAACTTCCTCCACCCTACGAATGATAAGCTCAATCGCCAAACGGCTCCTAACATCGCTGCGTCCTTTGTCAACAATTTGGAGCACCCGCTTATCCGTGCGATTAATTGATGCGAGGATCTCTGCCCAAGCGTCTGGTGCACGAAAAGGAATGATGAACCCGTTCCGACCGTCTTCAATTACATCTGTTGCTCCCGAAACCGGTGTTATCAATAATACTTGCCCAAGCGCAAGTGTTTCAATCATGATTTGCGGAAAAGCCTCTTGATTGGTTGGATGAATAATTACATCCATACAACATACCAGTGGCCGTGTATCTTTTTGCCAGCCCAGAAAGAGCACCTTGTCGGCAACGCCAAGATCATTAACTTGTTGAACCAGCTGATGGTGAAAAGGACCGTCTCCCACCATAACAA
>CANGUI010000031.1 GCA_947457025.1 Flammeovirgaceae bacterium
AACAGCTTGGGTTTGAGAAGCTTTCGTTGAAAAATGAGAAAATCAAGGCCCAGTTCATGAGTAAAGACGAATACTTTAAGTCAGAGGTATTCGGGAGGGTGTTGGCATTTGTTCAGAAAAATCCCGGCTTGTGCCGGGTAAAAGAAAGCGGAGGTAAGTCGCTCCTCACAATCGAGAAAATCCCAACAGTAGAACAGGCGTTAGCCGTCCTTAGCCAGATTTAATCAGTTTTCAACAATTCCTGCAAGGAGAGTTTCTCCACGTAGGGCATCAGCTGGTTCACCTCACGGAAGGCATTGATCATCAAAACACGGCGGTAACGGGTGGAAAAGTAGACCTCGATAAAAAACGAACCGCTGGCGTACAGCATAACTTTACAACCAGAAATCCATCGCATCGACAGATAGTCCGCATTGGTGACTACCCAGTCACATTTACTCTCAAAAGGAGCATTGCGGAAATCCTCGATCGTGTGCATGGCGTTGATTATGTAAGAACTATGCCAATGCGCAAACCGCCATATTCTGGCGTTGGCGGCCCTGGTTTTTTGCCCGGATCGGGAAAATTTATCCCAAAATCGGATAGCAATACAGTCCACGGACTCTACGTTATTGACTGCGCGTTGGCCGGAGGTTCAACCGGAGGAAGACCACAAAAAACCTCAACCTTTGGAAAACATGGTTTTATGTTTTTATATTTACGATTCAATTTTTCTAACCATTGTGCGATGAAGTACGTGAAGGTTTCTTTTTTAGTTGTTGCCTCAGCATTATGCATCACGGGGTGCTCACTGTTTGGTAACCGGGGCAGCAAGCCAACTGCCATTAATCCGGGGCAGATAAGTACGGCAACCGGCCTGGCCTACAATGACGAAGATGCAAATGGCTTCCAGGTTAAAGAGTTTGAAGGACAACCAGATGCCCCCAATACCGTCTTTATCGAAGGCGGACGCGCTGTTATGGGGTCCTTCGAAGAAGACGTCATGGCCTGGCGCGATAACATCGAACGGACTGTTTCGGTGGCGTCGTTTTATATGGATGAGACCGAAATTGCCAATATCCACTGGCTTGAATATTTACACTTTCTGAGCCGCGATTCCACTCAGGAAGTATATCAGGGTGCTCTTCCGGATACCACCGTGTGGGTAGGAAAACTCGCTTTCAATGATCCCTATGTAGATCACTACCTTCGGTATCCGGGCTTCCGGTTTTTTCCGGTGGTTGGTATTAGCTGGGTTCAGGCCAACCGGTTTGCCGAATGGCGTACGGCGTCGGTCAATCAGCAACTGTTAAAGGATTCGGGAGAGGAAATCCCGGAGACTGCTGCTGGCGGTCGCATCCCGTTGGAGTCAGGGGTCGTGATTCCAGCCTACCGCTTGCCCACCGAGGCAGAGTGGGAGTATGCCGCCCAGGCACTGATTGGCACACAGTGGGTAGAAGAAACCCAAACCCATCAACGTTTGTATCCCTGGGATGGCCACGCTTTGCGAAATCCGTATGGCAAAGAAATGGGTTATTTCTTAGCAAACTTTAAGCGGGGCCGTGGCGACTATGCCGGTATTGCCGGGCGCCTTAATGACGGCGCTTTGATCACCACGTACATTTACGAATATCCTCCCAACGACTACGGCCTGTACCACATGGCAGGAAATGTGAGTGAATGGGTGATGGACATCTACCGGCCCTTGTCATTTCAGGACTTCGATGACCTGAACCCGATGCGGCGAGACGGCTTTCTTGATAAAGCTGACAAGTATAAAAACAATGTTAAACTCAAGGCTGATTTTCTGCCTAACGACCCCAATCGTAATGCTAAGGCTAAACCAGGCGACTGGGAAGAACAAAACGCGCAGGAATTCACCTCTCTTATTTCGGATAAGGTGAGGGTTTACAAAGGCGGATCGTGGAAGGATGTAGCCTACTGGATGAGCCCCGGTACGCGTAGGTACCTCGATCAGGACTCCTCCACCGCAACAATCGGTTTCCGTTGCGCGATGATCCGTGCCGGATCAAACTACTAAGCGTCCGCCAAGACGGTCAAAGAAAGCCATCCTGCAGGGTGGCTTTTTTGTTTTGTTGAAATCTGCCGGTACATCCCGTAACAGGCACTGACCCGGAATGAACTTGATTGTGCCGGCCAGTCAGCTCATGCTTCCGCAATGCAGGCTATGCTGAGGGTGGCACATCCGGCTTCCAAAAGTTGCCGTCCACATGCCTCCAACGTGGCTCCCGTAGTAACTACATCATCTACCAGCAAAATGCGTAGCCCCGCTACCGCGGTGCCATTTACCATAGCAAAAGCCTGTTGCATATTTTCCCAGCGGTGAGCGCGGTCTTTGCGGGTTTGGGTCTCGGTAGCTTGATCGCGCACAAGTGCAGTTTTGATGATCGGAAGATGGAGCTCTTCTGCAAGACCACGAGCGAAACACTCGCTTTGATTATACGAGCGCCTGCGTAGCCGCGAGCGATGCAAAGGCACAGGGACTATCGCATCCCAGGGCTCATGAGGACCATCGGCTAGCATTTTTCCATACACCCGGCCGAGAAATGCACCGAGCTCCGGACGGCCGCCATACTTTAACGCATGCAGCAGGCGCTGTGTAATACTGTCTTTGCGAAAGTGCAGCAAAGCCTGCGCAGACGCGATCGGCAAACGCCCCAGCAACCGCTCGTAGACCGGGTTGTCGGGCCAGCGATGATAGTGGGTTAGGGGCAGATCGCGGAGGCATTGGCTGCAGAGCCAACGTTCACCGCGTAGTAACCCTTGACTACAGCCCACGCATGCTCGCGGAAAGAACAACTGAACAAAATCAGCCCACATTTGCCCAGCCGGAAAAGGATGGTTTTGATTGCCCGCCAAACGCCCCATATTTGCAATAAAAATTATGCCTCTGGTTCAGCAATTTAATGAATACCGCAGTAAGATGAACGAACGCATCCTCGCGGCCGACAACCTGATCATCAAACGCATCTTTAACCTCGATACACATGCCTACCAGCAGGGTGTGCTTGATGTTAAAAGTAAGGAGCTGATAGGCCTGACCTGTTCGCTGGTTTTGCGATGTGATGACTGTGTGAAATACCACCTCGGAAAATGCAAAGAGGTAGGTCTCTCAACCGAACAAGTACATGAGGCTATGGGGATTGCCACCCTCGTGGGCGGAACGATTGTGGTTCCACACCTGCGCCGCGCCTTCGAATACTGGGATGCCCTCCATGTATAAACGCGACCTCGAACTCGACCGCCAGTGGCACTGGCTCACGGAGCAAATTGAGGCACAGCTGGGTAAACGCCCCAAAGACCTGAACGGGGTGCTGTTTTTGATCGGCGTTCAAGAACTGGGGAAAGGGCGTCGCTTTTTTTCAAAGGAAGAAAAGCAAGATATTCTGCACATCGGTATCTGCCGCGTGTTGAGTCTTTCGGGCTATTATCATCTGGAGGGCAGCGATCAGGATGGTTGGCCCCATTGGCGGCTGGTGAAGAAGTTACCCCATTTTGACCTGCTTGAGCAGGAAAAACTACTCAAGATGCACGTGCTTGAATACTTTTTACTGGAATACCAATGGCAATATCCTGCCACCACACTCCAGTCCTGAAAAAATGAGCATCTTTCTCCTTACCTTTCCCCGAAGGCATAACCCGGTGCAGGTGTATGCCGTATCAACAGAAAGGTCAGAGCCGTACCATGAAGGGATTTGAATCTGTCGAGAAAAACATTGCCGCGTTCCGGCGCAAATACTATCGGAACCTCGCCATCCGCGGCTCCTTACTGAGCCTGCTTATCCTGCTCGGCTATTTTCTACTCATGGCCCTGTTGGAATCTGCCCTCTGGCTGCCAGCCAATGTTCGTATGATCGTGGTGATCTTTTTTTTCGCCATTGGGGTATTTTGTGTCGCCCGATTCCTGAGCGACCCACTGAAATGGTGGCTGAAAAGGCAGGGAATATCAGCTGAACAAAGTGCTCAAATGATCGGCAGCCGATTCCCGCAGATTGGCGACCGCCTCCTCAATGTGTTGCAACTCTACCGCCAACCACAGACTTCCGCCTTGTGGGCTGCCAGCATTGATCAAAAATCACAACAATTTGAGGGCATCCCATTCGACCGGGCGATCCATCTGCGTGAAAATCTGGTGTACGTCAAATTGCTTTCCATCCCGATCCTCGCGTTGATCATCATCCTGATTTTCAACCGGACGATACTCACCCAAAGCACGTACCGTTTGGTGCGTTTCCGCGAGGAGTTTTCCCCCGCGCCCCCGTTTCAATTTGTAGTCGATAAATCCAAGTTGACAGCTTTCTTCAATGAAGATTATGCGTTGCAGGTCTCCCTTTCGGGGGATGCTATCCCCGATGCTTTATATGCAGTGCGGGATGGTCAGCGGCTGAAAATGAATCCACAGGCCGGCAGGTACGAGTATGTTTTTGAGCGGGTGCAAGCCGGGTTTTCTTTTCACCTGGAGGGGGCCGGGTTTCTATCACCTACCTACACCCTCACTGTTCTCTATCGTCCTGAACTGCTGGGGCTGCGCGCACAACTGGAATATCCACGCTACCTCGGGCGGCAACCCGTTACACTCCAGAATGCGGGTAACCTCGAAGTGCCTGAAGGAACGCGCATTACCTGGCTGGCAAAAGGAGCCAATGCCGAGAAGGCCGACATGACATTCGCCTCTGAAAACGAGGTTCGCGCAATGATCTTTTCTGATGACCAAACGTTTCAATTCAGCAAAATCATTCGCTCTTCCGAGGAATACCTGATCCGACTTTACAACCCATATGCCCAAAACAAAGACGACCTGCGTTACACCATCGCGGTGATCAAAGATGAATTCCCCACCTTGTCGGTACAACCTCAGGCCGATAGCGTGCTCTTTAATAAAATCTGGATCGGAGGCTATGCCAGCGATGACTATGGCATCAGCGATGTGGCCGTGCGGTATCAGGTGCTGCGCGATGCTCGGGAAGAAAACGGATCTTTCTCCTTGCCCATAAATGCCGGATTCCGCGACCAGCGCATCCTGCATACGTGGTCACTTGACAGTCTTTTTCTGAAACCCGGTGACCAGCTTCTATACTTTGTGCAGGTGTGGGACAACGACGGCGTAAACGGAAGAAAGTTAACCCAGTCTCCGCCATTCCGCCTGGTGCTGCCCTCCCGCGAAACCCTGCAGAAAGAAATTGAACGCAGCACCCGGAATACCCAGGAAAAGTTTCAGCAAAGCGTTAAGCGGGCGGGCGAAATCAAACGCAGCGTTGAGGAGGCCATCCAGAAGTTAAAAAGTAAGCAGCAACTCGACTGGCAGGATAAACAAATGCTGCAAGCCCTGATTGAACAACGAAAACAACTGGATCAACAACTGGAACAATTGCGGCGGGAGGCCCGCGACCTGGAAGAAAAGAAAGATCAGTTCACGAACGAAAGCGAGCGCTTGCAGGAAAAGGCAGAAGAAGTGCAAAAGCAGATTGATGATTTGATGAGCGATGAACAGCGCAAGTTGCTGGAAGAACTGGAGAAACTGCTGAAAGACAATGCCCCCTCGCAGCAACTCATGAAACTGCTCGAACAAATGCAGCGCCAGGAGCGCGATTTCAAGAAAGAAATGGAACGGGCGCAGGAGTTGTACAAGCAACTGCAATACGAATACAAAATCGAACAGACGGCGGAGCAGCTACAAGAGCAATTAGCCAAACAGGAATCCCTCCAGCAGAAAACCGAATCCCTTGCCGAAGGGGAGAAGAAAAAGCCTGAGGATCTCAAGCAGGAGGACCGTAACGCAGATGCGAAATCACAAAAGGAGCGGGGAGAAAAAAAGGACACGGAATCTGCAAAAGAAAAATCAGCCAACGAATTGGCTGCCGAACAGGAGCAACTCAGGCAAGAAATGGAAGAGCTGAAGAAGGAAATGCAGGAATTGGAACACATGGGCAAAGAAGTGGAGAAGCCGGCCGACCTGCCTGGGGAGCAGCAGCAGAGCGAAATCCTCAACGATCAGCAAAAAAGTAAAGAATCGTTAGAGGAAGGCAATCCCCGGAAATCAGCCCAAATGCAGAAGCAAGCCATTCAGAAAATGAAGCAGATGAAAAACCAATTGGAGGGGGCCATGGCAAACATGCAAATGGAAATGGACATGGATAATCTCGAAAGTCTACGCCAGATCATTCATGGCTTGGTTAAACTCTCATTCGACCAGGAAAACATCACTAAAGAGTTTCTGCCGATCCAGCAGACCGATCCCGCCTACGTGGTGCTTTCACAGCGTCAGTTAAAGCTCAAGGAAGATTCTAAAGTGTTGGAAGACAGCTTGTTAGCTCTATCAAAACGGGATCCAAAAATGAATGCGATCGTCACCAAAGAGATTGGAAAACTGAACGATCATGTCGACCGCGCTGTAGAGTACGTACGCGACAGGAAGAAGGGAAATGCAGGCAGCGAAATGCAGTTTGCTATGACGAGCATCAATAACCTCGCGCTGATGCTCAATGATCACTTTGACCTGATGATGCAGATGATGCAGAATGCCATGATGATGCCGGGTAAGGGCAAATCGAAGAGCCAGAAACAGGCTGGCCTGGGCCAGAAGCAGCAGGAGATCAACCAGAGAACCGAGGAGTTGATGAAAAATGGAAAGCCGGGGCGGGAGATGTCCGAAGAATTGGCACGCCTGGCGATGGAACAGGAGGCCATTCGCAGGATGCTACAGGAGATGCAGGAGGGTGCAAAAAAGAATGGCCAGAAGCCAGGAGGCGAACTCCCTGGCAAGATGGAAGAAACCGAGTTAGACCTGATCAACAAAAGACTCACCAATCAGTTACTACAACGTCAGCGCGAAATCCTGACGCGGTTGCTGGAGACTGAAAAATCCATGCGGGAGCAAAACCTGGACGAGCAACGGAAGGGCGAAACAGCCCGTGATTACGAAAACGCACTTCCGCGCTCATTTGAGCAGTATATTAGATTAAAGGAAAAAGAATTAGAATTGCTAAAAACCGTACCTCCTAAATTGTACCCGTATTACAAGCAGGAGGTGAGTGAGTATTTCAAACGTCTGGGTGATAATTGATGCGTCCTGCTGGCATGAAGAATATTCGAATTGAAATCCCATCGCTAACCGAGAATATCCGGGTGGTAGAAAGTTTCATCGACAATGCGAAAGAAAAGTTCGAGTTGGACGATGACATCTACGGCAACATCATGATTGCAGTAACGGAGGCGGTGAATAATGCTATTAAACACGGCAACCGGGGCGATGCCAGGAAGAAT
Source organism: Flammeovirgaceae bacterium (assembly GCA_947457025.1). Taxonomy (GTDB): domain Bacteria; phylum Bacteroidota; class Bacteroidia; order Cytophagales; family Cyclobacteriaceae; genus ELB16-189. The sequence continues at coordinate 7,264 of CANGUI010000031.1, forward strand.
GTAACATTGGCACTGGGGGTTGAAGACAATCTCATCCGTTTTTCTATTCGGGATGAAGGGAGCGGTTTTGATTTCCATCACTTGCCCGACCCCACCGCACCGGAGAACCTCGAAAAGCCTAGTGGTCGCGGTATTTTTCTCATGAAACACCTGGCTGATGAGGTCGAATTTCGGGACGGTGGCAAGCAGGTTGAATTGCGTTTCTACATGAATTGATGGCCCTCCGGCTATTTTATCAGGGTACACGTTATCGAATCCGGAATACCAGTGCTGTTCTTCGGTGGATCAGGAAAGTAATTCAAACTGAAGGACAACGAGCCGATGAAATCAGTTTCATCATTTGCACGGACGCCGTCTTGCTCCCGATGAACCAGCAATACCTCCGCCATAACACCCTTACAGATATCATCACCTTTCCATTTCATGCAAAAGGAGATCCTTTGGCCGGAGAAATCTACATCAGCATAGACCGGGTACGAGAAAATGCAAAGGCTTTTGAAGTCCGCCAGCAGGATGAATTGCATCGCGTGATGGTGCATGGCATTCTCCATTTGGCAGGTTACCGCGACAAAACCCGGGGGCAAAAAGCCCAAATGCGCAAAAAAGAGGATGCCTATCTATCTTTGCGCAAAGGTTCCACGTGAAACACCAGATCAACCCAATAATTCCAGTTCGGATGTTCCACGTGAAACTCGACTGATCGAATATGTTTCCGGAATACGATGTCATTGTTGTGGGTGCCGGCCATGCTGGCTGTGAAGCGGCGGCTGCGGCCGCCAATATGGGCTCCAAAGTACTGCTGGTTACCATGAACATGGGCACCATCGCCCAAATGAGCTGTAATCCGGCCATGGGCGGTGTAGCAAAAGGGCAAATTGTGCGCGAAATAGATGCCCTTGGTGGTTATTCCGGAATCGTATCAGATAGATCCATGCTGCAATTCCGGATGCTAAACCTTTCCAAAGGTCCAGCCATGTGGAGTCCGCGCACCCAAAACGACCGTGCCCGGTTTGCTGAAGAGTGGCGCCTTGCCCTTGAACAAACACCAAACGTGGACTTCTGGCAAGAAATGGTATCTGGAATCCTTGTAAAAGACAAACGGGTAACCGGGGTTCGAACCGCCCTCGGCCTGGAAATCAGAGCAAAGGCAGTTGTATTAACGAATGGAACCTTCCTGAATGGCCGCATCCACATAGGTGAGAAAAATTTCGGCGGTGGCCGAACCGGCGAAAAAGCAGCAACCGGAATAACCGAACAACTGATATCCCTGGGGTTTGAAGCGGGCCGGATGAAAACAGGAACTCCACCCAGGATTGATGGACGGACCCTCGATTATTCCAAAATGGAAGAACAAAAGGGCGATGAAAAACCCGGGAAGTTCTCTTACACCGACACAAGACCTCCGGAGAAACAACTTAGTTGCTGGATTACCTATACAAACGACGCCGTTCACCGAACCCTCGAAAAAGGTTTCGATAAATCACCCATGTTTCAAGGGCGGATCCAAGGCCTTGGGCCCCGTTACTGTCCCTCGATTGAAGACAAAATCAACCGCTTCGCAGAGCGCGACCGGCACCAGATTTTCGTTGAACCAGAGGGATGGAATACTGTGGAGATATATGTCAATGGCTTCTCATCGTCGTTACCAGAAGATATTCAGTACCAAGCACTTACCAAGATTCCAGGCTTCGAAATGGCCAGGATGTTCCGACCCGGCTACGCAATAGAATACGACTTCTTTCCGCCCACCCAGCTATACCGCACACTTGAAACTCAACTTATTGATAATCTGTATTTTGCCGGTCAAATCAATGGTACCACCGGCTACGAAGAAGCTGCATGCCAAGGCTTGATGGCCGGCATTAATGCCCATAACAAAGTGCATGAAAAAGAACCCTTCATCCTGAAGCGTTCCGAAGCGTACATCGGGGTGTTGATTGATGACCTGGTGAACAAAGGCACACAGGAACCCTACCGCATGTTTACGAGTCGGGCCGAATACCGAATCCTTCTTCGCCAGGATAATGCCGACTTGCGTCTCACCCGCAAGGGTTATAACCTGGGACTGGCCGACCACAAACGCCTCACCACATTAACCGAAAAAGAAAAAAGCATCGCCACACTTCGAACCCTATTGGAAGAGATACGCCTGGAGCCCGGTGAAGCAAATGACGTACTGGAATCAATCCCCACGAGTGCAATCCGGGAGAAAACCGCCGCGCACCATTTGTTACGCAGGCCCCAGATCACTTTCGAGCATCTCAAAGACTTAGGGCCAGGAATAGCAAATTTGTTGAAACCGTTCCGGGCAGAAATCCAACAGCAGGTGGAAATAGACATCAAGTACGACGCCTACATCGAACGGGAGCGAAGACAAGCCGAGAAAATCGAGAGCCTGGAAACATACGAGATCCGCGCTGACTTCGATTACGACCGGGTGAAAGCACTATCGAACGAAGCTCGGGAAAAGCTAAAAAAACACCGGCCGCAAACAATCGGACAGATGTCGCGCATCAGTGGCGTTTCCCCGGCAGACGTTTCCGTTCTAACCGTATACCTGGGACGTTGATCATGGAAAGCCAGCTGGTGGAAGAATGCCCGATCTGTGGGAACCGGCAGTTTACGTCCGAACTACATTTGCGCGATTATGCGGCGTCACACCGGGAGTTCATGATCAAATCGTGCACGAATTGCCACCTCTGGCTGACAAACCCACGCCCTCAAGAACAGGAATTGGCCCAGTACTACACCACCTCTGCTTACATCAGCCACCAGAAGAAATCAAACTCCCTGCTCGACACCTGCTACTTTCTGGCACGTCGCTTGATGCTTCACCGCAAACTACGCCTGATCGAAATGTCCCACAGCAAAGGAAGACTACTAGACTACGGGTGTGGAACAGGCGCCTTTCTCGACCTCGCCAGGCGAAAAGGCTGGCAGGTGTGTGGCTATGAACCCTCTTTACAAGCCAGGCATGCCGCGAACCCTAATCTCAATATCGCCGCAACGCCCACTGAACTGTCGGGTCAATATGATGTTATCACGCTTTGGCATGTGCTGGAGCATATTCCGCACCTCATTGAAGACCTGCAGCGGATTTCATCCCTGCTTAAACCCGGAGGGCTACTGATTGTCGCTGTACCAAACCGCGAATCGTGGGACGCAGACCATTACGGAAGCGCCTGGGCCGGATTTGATGTACCACGCCATCTTTGGCATTTCAGCCGCTCGAATATAGCCGCTCTCTTCAGTAACCTGCAGCTCTCACCGCTCGCTACTAAACCATTACTACTGGATAGCTTCTACGTATCAATCCTGAGTGAGCAATACTTGAAAACACCGGCGCCGCTGGCACTGGTGAAAGGTGCTTTCGCAGGCCTTTGGTCAAATCTCGCGGCACGCTGGTCGGGTCATTACTCCAGTCTGATTTACTTTGCACGGAAATGAAGAATGCTGCTCTACTACTATTTGCCGCAATACTACTTTGGACCTGTGCCAACCAAACAACACCAGATGGTGGCCCTAAAGACGAGCAACCACCCGTACTGTTGTCTTCGATCCCCAAAAATAATGGACTCAATTTCCGGGGTAAGGCCATCCTGCTGGAATTCTCTGAACCTATACGCCTGAAGAATCCAAAGGAACAAATCATCATCGTGCCGAGCACCGGCAAAAAGACTCAGTACGAAGTAAACCGCAACACACTAACGATCAAACCTGAACTGCCGTGGCTTGAAAACACGACATACAGCATTCAATTGCGCGAAGGGGTAGAAGACATTACGGAAGGAAACGCAGCCAAAAACGTATTCATAGCCTTCAGCACCGGCGACGTGATTGACTCCCTGACAATTAGCGGCAGCATTTCGGAAACCTTCAGTGAAAAACCACCAGACGATATTACGGTAGCTCTATACACTAGCGATACGTTTGATATCCAAAAGCACACACCAACGTTTTTTACAAAAGCGGACAAAAACGGTCGCTACCGGGTACAAAACCTAAAACCCGACCGCTACTACGTGTATGCCTTCCACGACAAAAACAAAAACTTGAAATCCGAAAGCAAAACCGAACGCCTGGGTTTCCTCGTAACGCCGATTGACCTTAAGAAAGACACTACAGGAGTAAACCTCCAGATTACTTTGGTTGATGCACGACCTTTAAAAGTGATCAGCGTACGCCGAAATGGACTGGTCAACCGAATCCGCCTCAACAAACCTATCGCCAACTACCGCCTAACCGGGCACGCTTACCTCCACGCCTTTGGCGACAACCTAAGTGAAATTGCCGTTTACTTTCCAGAAATCAAATCTGATAGCTCTCAAATCGCTTTCACCGCGATCGACAGCGTCAACAATCAAATTGACACCGTACTATGGCTTGCCACACGCAATCAAACAATAACCGAGTCTTTCAAACTCACTATTCAGCAAGCTTCCCTGAATCTCGAAACCAACCAACTCGAATTCTCCGGAACCTACACCAAACCCATCGCTAAAGCCTTTTCTGACAGCATCTATATTCGTGTAGATAGTGCAACAACAACGCCACTGAACCCCCAGGCCCTGAGATTCGATAGCATTCAAAAAAAATTCACGTACACAGGCGCCTTCAAAATTCCCGACAGCGCCGAGGTAACAAACAAATGGCAACTCATTTTTGCCGCGACAAGTCTGATCAGCGTCTCGGGCGACACCTTAAAACGAGTAACCAAAGCCATGACTTTCCTTGACCAGGAATCGACCGGAACACTACTCATCGATCCCATCATCACCAGCGCGAAATCGTACATCATTCAGGTGCTTGACTCACAAGGCAACATTGTTCGGGAATAGCTTAACCCGACCAAGCTGACTATACCCTACCTACAACCT
>CANGUI010000032.1 GCA_947457025.1 Flammeovirgaceae bacterium
CCGACCACCTTTTTCGCCTTCAAGAATGTAGGACTCGGTCCCCACCCTGCCCTCTCGCCCACCTTTCCACTTTTGCTGTTTGCCCTCTTCCAGTTGAAATTTGCAATCATTACACCTGCGTTGATCACCGGCAGTTTTGCCGAGCGCGTGAAATTCACCTCCTACCTGATTTTCATGTGCCTGTTTGCGTTACTCGTCTACTGCCCGCTCGCGCACTGGACGTGGCATCCCGACGGTTTTCTGCGGAAATGGGGTGTGCTGGATTTCGCCGGCGGCAGCGTTGTACACATGTCGGCCGGATTTGCAGCTCTGGCCGGCGCTTACATGCTGGGAAAGCGCGAAAACAAAGATCATCAGCCTGCCAACATTCCGTTCATTTTGCTGGGCACGGGCATGTTGTGGTTCGGGTGGTTTGGGTTTAATGCGGGATCGGCTCTGGCCGCGAACGGTTTGGCCGTACAGGCCTTTGCTACCACCAACATGGCTTCGGCCTCTGCCATGATCACCTGGGTGATGTTTGATGCATTGGTGGGCCGGAAGATATCCGCAATGGGAGCCTGCATTGGAGCGGTTGTCGGTTTGGTGGCGATCACACCGGCGGCAGGGTTCGTCAACTTAAGCCAGAGTGTGTTCATCGGATTCGCCGCCGCCATTATCAGTAACCTGGCCGCTTATTACAAGCAGCGAACATCGCTGGACGATACATTGGATGTTTTCCCGTGCCACGGCGTGGGCGGCATAGTAGGAATGGTCTTAACCTCCGTTTTTGCAAAAGATGTTGGCCTGGTCTACGGCGAAACACAAACCTTTCTGTATCACTTGCTGGCGCTGGCAATTGTGGGAGCATTCTCCTTTGGCGGATCCTATCTGATTTACAAAATCACCGGGCAAATCACACGGCTTCGTGTTTCACCGGAAGACGAGCGCATGGGCCTTGACCTAAGCCAACATGCAGAAACCACTGAGTCGCAGCCAAAGATGCATGTGGCTTAGGTAGCAGATAGTTGTTCGTTGGTAGGTTTTGGTCAGGGTTGGTTGTTCGAGGGGCCACGCGCTGTCTTTGGTCGCTCGTTTCTGGTCGCTGGTCTGCGTGAATTGTGAATCGTGTAATCTTGAGCGTGAAGCATGCAGCCTGAAGCCTAAGTCGTGCAACGCGTAGTACTCCCCAACTTTCTCGAAGCTCGGAGCTAGCCCCTCGCCACTTTTCCTTACTTTCGTTTCAAAAAAAATCTCCCATGAAAAAAGTATTACCCGCGCTGCTTGCGCTTGCTGTCTCGTTTGCTGTTGCCCAAAAAACGAAACCAGAAGTTCTTCAGGCCATCGATAAAAAAGCAGATTTCTATGCTTCCATCGCCCATCAAATCTGGGGCTTTGCCGAAGTAGGTTTTCAGGAAGAAAAAAGCAGCGCTTTACTCCAGCAAACCTTACGGGATGCCGGATTCACCCTTCAGGCCGGTGTTGCCGACATGCCCACGGCATTTGTAGCCAGTTATGGAAATGGCAAACCGGTGATTGGCATCCTGGGTGAGTTCGATGCGCTGCCGGGTGTCTCACAGGAAGCGGTTCCGGAGTACAAACCCATTCCTCAGCAAAAAGCCGGGCATGCCTGCGGCCATCATCTTTTTGGCGCAGCCTCCGCGGCGGCGGCCATCGCCCTGAAAGACTGGCTTGTGGCCACCAAGCGTGCGGGCACGATCCGGTTTTATGGTACGCCGGCGGAAGAAGGTGGTTCCGGAAAGGTGTACATGGTGCGGGGAGGTTTATTCAACGACGTAGATGCCGTCATTCACTGGCATCCGGGAGCAGAGAACGATGCGAGTGCGGCATCTTCGCTGGCAAACAAGACCGGCAAATTTCGTTTTTATGGAGTTTCATCGCATGCCGCCATGGCCCCGGAGCGCGGACGTTCTGCTCTGGATGGAGTGGAGGCTATGAACGACATGGTAAACATGCTGCGCGAGCATGTTACAGAAGAAAGCCGGATTCATTACGTCATCACCCGCGGCGGGGAAGCGCCTAACGTGGTGCCCGCTTTCGCGGAAGCGTATTATTATGTGCGTCACCCCAAGGCTGAAGAAGTGAAAAACATGTGGGAGCGCATCACGCGCGCTGCCCAGGGTGCAGCCCTCGGCACCGACACACGGGTTGAGATTGAGGTAACCGGCGGAGTCTACAATTTGCTCCCCAATGAAGCACTGGGTAAAGTGATGGATACAAACTTGCGCCAGGTAGGCGGCTACACGCTGTCCGACGCCGAAAAAAATTTCGGAGTAGCCATCCAGAAGACCTTTACAAGTAAAATCCCTCCATTAGAAAGTACCGCGCGCATTGAGCCATTTCAAGTAACGGAGGCGGCGATGCCGGGTTCCACCGATGTGGGTGACGTGAGCTGGGTGGTACCCACGGTTGGGCTGGGCACCGCAACCTGGGTGCCGGGCACTGCGGCGCACAGCTGGCAAGCGGTGGCCGCTGGCGGGATGAGCATTGGCCACAAAGGCATGGTGCTGGCCGCAAAAACCATGGCACTAACCGCTATTGATTTGTTTTCCAATCCGGCGACAATTGAAGAAGCCTGGAAAGAATTGAAGCGAAGACGCGGCGATAATTTTCAGTACACGGCGCTAATCGGCGATCGGAAACCGGCATTGGATTACAGGAAGTAGTAGCCGATGGTTGGTTGTTCGTGGGGATGTAGGCGGGCCGCTGCCTGCTCGCAGCACGTCGCATTGAGCACACCGCGTGTAGACTGAAGCGTACGGCGGACAGCCCCTCACTTAGCCACCACCTACCCCAACACGGCTTCCACCTTCTTCCGCTCGAAACAAAACTGGCGACTGTAAACCGCAATCCGCTTCCATTCTTTTTCCTGCAAAAGCAGCGGAACATACGCATGCCATGACTTTGCCGATGGATGTTGGTGATAGGGTTGATCGTCCGTGAGTACGAGTGCTGGCTCCCCTTCCACATTGGTTTTCAGAAGAGCGCCAAATGGGAAGGAAGAAGTTTGAAGAATCGCAATTTGCTGTAAACGGGCCGACAGACGTTCCTGCTGGTCTGTCACCCCGGCAGCGGGTGTCAGGGCACCGCTCACCGCAAACTCCAGATAGGCCTTTAACAACTTCGGACCAAGGTTACGCGTGCCCTCTACCTGTAGCTGGTTAGCCATGATGCTCGTTACAACCCAGATTGCTTCACGGGCACGCGTTACCGCCACATTCAATCGGTTCTCACCGCCCTGTACATTTAAACTTCCAAACTGAGCCGTCATATGACCTTTTTCATCGGGAGCATAGCCAATCGAAAAGATCACGATGTCGCGCTCGTCACCCTGCACATTTTCGATGTTCTTAACGATCAGAGCAGCAGGGAGGCGGGCCGGTTCTTGTTGTTGCAAAAGCTCTTCAATGAGATCTTGTTGGGGCGCGTTGAACGTAATCACACCCACCGTTTTGTTCGGATGTTCAATAGCTACCTCCAGCACAAGGTCTACCACTGCCTGTGCTTCTATCGGGTTGGTGTTTTGCTGCCAGATGCCTGCTACTTTCCTGACCTGTATGGCATGGCCACCCGGGAGCCGCGCGGCAGGCAACATCATCAACTGGTTCTTATAAAAATGAAGATTTGAAAACGCAATGAGCAGCGGTGACTGACTTCGGTAATGGCCCTGCAGTACGGTATGGGGAAAATGGCGCAGCGCGAGATCAAGAAATGACTCCACTTCGTGATCTTCGTCATCGCCTTCCTCTTCACTCCAGCGGATGGCATAGCCTTGGTGCGGACGTAACTGTTGCTCATCGCCTGCCACCACAACCTGGCGGCCGCGATACATGGCCGGCAATGCTTGTTCGGGAAAACACTGTGAGGCTTCGTCAAAAATGACAAGATCAAACAAAGGAACAAGGGGGAACAAGGCCGAAGTCGCCTCCGGCGATGCCAGCCATACGGGGATCAGCCGGAAGAGTTCATCTTCGAATTCGGCGATGGTTTTACGCAGGGGCCAGATTTTCCGACGCTTGGTAACCTGATGGTAAAGGTCGCGAAAGGTAACCCGGTTATTAAGTCGGTTCATGACCCAATCCTCGAGAATACGATCCCGGGCCCTCAGCACCACCAGGTCGGCAGTGAGCAAACGCTGCCGCTCGATCAACTCCTGCAATTCCTCCTCCCAGGCCGTGAGTTGCCCGGTTGAAGGTGCGCGCAGCAGCGGACGTTGCAATTCAATCTGTTTCAGCCAGGCCAGGGCCCAGCCATTATTCAACGCCGCGACTTTATCAGTCCACGATCCTTGCAGCTCAACCCATCGGGTGATCAGCTCACGCTCTTCGGGTTGCCAGGCCTCCTGAAGGCGGTCCAACTCGGCCAGTTCCTCCCCGTCGTCCTCAAGTTTCGCCAGCAAAGAAGCGGCATAGCCACCGCTGCCTACCAGCTGATTGATCTGATAGTCGGACAACAGTACGCTTACTTGCCCGTACAAGTCATGCTGTCGCCCCAGTTGATGGAATACCCAAAGCACTCGGTCGGCAAAAACAGCGGGCTCCAGCCGATGCGGATGAATGAAGTTACGCAACCCGCGGGTTTCCGCCCATGCGTGATAGGCGCGGGCAGCCGCCAGTTGGTGCGCGAACCATTGCCGCCAGCTGGCCTGCTTGTAGTCGGACGGTAAGCCAAGCAGCCACGACCGTTGCCTGAGCTTCGTTTGGTGGTGTTCGAAATTCAGGCGGTTGTCTACGCGCTGCTCCAGGCGAAGCAGCCCTCCCTTATTGCCGGGCAAACCGTTCGCGATAAGCGTGCGTTTCAGCAGGACGCGATGGGCGCCGAAAAGCTCCCACCACATCAGCCGGAAGATGTTGGTGCGCGCGCGGTTGGCACGCTCCAGCGCGAGTTGCAACTGACCCAGTTGTGGACTTGGTGTCGTCTCCTCAAGGCCTTCGCCTTCGAAGCATTCCATCAGCACCCGCTCTTCGTTGGAAAGCCACAATAAACTGATCTCATCGTGCGCTTCTACAGACATTGCCTGAAAGTATGTGTACATGGGCGGCTGCCACGCCAGGTTGCCCAGTTGCTTCAGCTGATCGCGAAACGGTTGCCACGCAAATGCCTCAGCCCACGTGAGCGCCTGGCCCAAGGCGGCTGCACTCTTCCCTGGTAACTCAGCGGCATAACTGGCGGTGGCCTCGATAACCTTGCGGTATTCCGGCAGGCGGGTAGCCGCATAGTGACGCAGCGACGTACGATGGAACCACGGATGCTGGGGTGTTTCCAGTTTTAGAGTCAACAACTCCCAGCGCCTGAGGTTATTCAGAAAATTTGGAATTACCTCACGGGGGAAATGCTGCACGAGCGTGTCCAGTGGCAGCGCCGGTTGCGCAGGGTCAGCCTGCAGATACAATTCTTTTGCAGAAAGTCCGCACGCCTGAATCCGGTAGAGTTCTTCGCGGAACTCCTCCAGTTGTTCTTTGATGGTATCGAGCCTGCGACCGATCTGAACGAATTCGCGCTCCAACTGGATCGAATCAATGCTGTTGCTGTACTGCTTGTATTCGTCTACCCGGTCGATCTGCCTGGCAATCTGGTAGTAAATTGCGGCACGATCGTGCTGGTAGTCGTGCACCAGGGCGACAAAATCATGCACTTTTTCCTCGTGCAGACGCTGGTGTACAACCTCGAGGGCTACCCGCTTCTGACTTACCACGAGCACCCGCTTGCGGTTTGCTACTGCATCACAAACCAGGTTGGAAATAAGTTGAGATTTCCCCGTTCCGGGCGGTCCTTTCACCACCATTGACTGTCCCGCTTTGATTTTCAGCAGCGCATTTTCCTGCCATCCGTCCAGCCGGAAGGGGGCGTAGGTATCTTCTTCACGGGGCACTCCGGGTTTGATCTGTGTGCTGAAATGTTGGTGAAAGAAATCCGTGAGCGAGGTCCCGGGCTGGCGCTGGAGCAGTTGTTCATAGTCAGGTGCCAGTGTGGATGACCCCGGCGGAAAAATACCCAGCACCGCCTCGGCGTGTAACTGCAGCCGGCCGGTCTGGTGAGCCGCATCAAATTGCAGCTTGGTATACCTGGTAAACGGCTTGAGTTGCTGCAAGAAGGTATCGGCATTGAAATCAAGCTCCAGCTTTGTTTCCGAAATCAGGTGGTAAAGCCTATTGATGAACGTGAGGGCGTCATCGGCTGTTTCTTCATACTCCCATTCCAACAGCGCCGTATTTGCCGGCAGCTGGTTATGCCACGCATACGCAAGCAAAAAAGTGGGATTAACTTGCACGGGTTGATCGGGAACGGGTGTCAGCCACCACGTCTCATCGCGGAGTTCAAGCTCAGCCGGAAAAAAAAGTAAGGGTGCCCGCACGCCGGTGTCGTTGCGGAAGCGGCCGGTGACAAAGGGCCATGCGAGATAGAGGTCGTGGGTACCCTTCTCTTCGGTGATGTACCGCACATGGCGCAGCAACCGGCTGAGCTTTGCACTCATCCGATTAGTGGCCTCATCACGGCTGTCTACGTACGCACAAAGGCGGACAGCCTTACGTCGGATCAACGACTCAACAATGGTAAATGCACCGTGCCGCAGCAGAAAGCTGCACTCGGTGAGATCCAACATCTGACCGTTGATCAGTCGCGGCAGGAAAAGATTCCGGTTTGCAGCCGAGAGGTTCTGCAACCGCTGTTGAAAAACCGAAAATACGCTTCGCTCCGTCATCACCTTACAACTCAAGGTAGGGAATAATCCGCTGCCAGTCTGCGGCAGAAATCAAATGAATCTTTTTCAGGTCGTCCAGCGATTGAAAGGCTCCATGCTGAAAGCGGTACGCCACAATGGCCTTTGCCTGCGGGCGGGAGATGTAAGGATGCCGGGCCAGCGTGTTTTCATCGGCCTGGTTAACGGAAATACGCGCCGGCTCGAAATCCGGTCCGACGCGAAACCTGCGTTGAAGTTCGCGCACTGCAGCCGTATCGATTTTGTACACTTCTGCCAGTTGTTCCATCGAGTAAAAGCCGCCTAACGCCCGGCGAAATTTCAGAATGCGTCCAGCGTAGACCGGCCCGATTCCGCGTACGGCCAGCAACCCGATGCTATCTGCCTGGTTGATATCTGCGATGGCCGGAGGCAGGGACTGCCGCACTTCCATGCGCTTCTTTACTGGCCTGGGCAAACTATCGGGGAGCAGCATCCATTTTTTATGGCGCGCAAACCAGGCCGTGTCCATGTTGTAGATTTTCAGGACATCCGATTTCACGCGAAAGATGCCGCCCCCGGTTCGGTAGTTCACCACCCGATCGGCCAGATTTTTCTGTAACCCGATCGAAATCAAAAATGCCGCAGTCACGTTGTTTGGATTGAAGGGTATGGGTTGTCTCGAAACGGCAACCGTACTGTCGGCAGGCCATTGACGCAGCAGGCTGTCGAGCAGTTGTCGGTCTGAGGTGAAATCATGTGGCCGGCTAAACCACCACTGCCGGAACAGGTACTCCGAAAACAAAATGCCCAGCATGAGCGGTATCAGGATCAGAAACGCGTTACTTTCGCCGCGCGACACCTGGAAAAATGACTGGATCGATCTTCGAAGCCGGTCGGGCATGATGAGGTTATTTCAAAATTTCCTGCAGCGCTGCTTTTGCAAAAGGCAGTTGCGGAAGGCGCCACATGACATGTATTTCTTCTAAAAAATTCGTTTCGTTATCGAGAAACTTCAGCACGCGCTGGGGATCGCCCCGCATGAAAAGGCGAGTAAACACCTCTTCTCCTTTGAGCTTGTTCTGAGCCAGAATGCGGAGCAGCGTAGCATCATATAACGCAAATCGCCTGTGGGTAAACGGCACCGACCTGAACGGGGTGCCGTTCGCCTCAAGTTGATGAACAATATCTGCGGTGTGCTTCTGAATGTAGCGGAATGTGTAGCCGCTGGATGCCTTCGTCTGTCCTCCCGCAGTCCCGAGTGGAATGATCCTGCCCTCGGGCGAATCGAAGGCGTAATCCGTCATAGGAATAATTCCGAATTCCTCATCCAGTACCTGGTAATTAGGCAACTTCAGCCAGTTTGTGGCGTAGTCGCGCAAGGCTTCGGTATAGGCCTCCTGGGGAAGCAACTGCTGGGTGAACAACGTGTATTCCATCAACGCCTCGCGGTCGGACAACGGCAACACATACATAAACGTTGTGCCGTGGCGCTGGCTCACCCGAAAGTCCATCAACGTTGCACTTGCCTGATTAAAAAAAGGCTCCTCCGTCCTTACAAACCAGCCCTTGAAGTGCTGCATCAGATAGTGGTGTTTGGGCGCTAGGTTGGGTTTGTCCAACTGAATGGTATGAATGCTGTTGAACACATACTTACCGTGGAAGGTGCGGCCTCCCGCGATCACGGTAGCCGAACTGGGATGGTTGACGATCCGCTCGAGTTCACCGTATGCAAACGTGACATTCGGACTGTGCTCCAGTTCCTGGTAGCAGAACGTATAAAAATCTATACCGCGAATCATTTTGTAGGTGTAGGGAGCAATATTCAGTTGTTGCGAAAAATCCTCACTGTGAAAAAAAAGCTGCTGCCACCTGCTGTACACCACGGGTTCAAATAAATCGGGCGCTCGCTCCCAGAAGCACCAGGTTCTGTCGTTGCGGGTTTTTCGTTCCCGATCCACAATCAGGATTTTTTTATCGCGCAACCGGGCCGACCGCTGCAGACGGACCGCGAGACTCAACCCGGCACAACCACCTCCCGTAATGATGTAGTCGTATTCCATGCCCAGGGATTACAGCAGTTTAGAAATCATTAAATCAAAAACCTCTACCAGGATGAGCAGGATGATGATCCATTCGAGGATACTGCTTTCGCGCTGGTGCGAGATTTCCCGAAAAACACTCAGGTTGTCCTCGATGATCCGCATGGTGTATTCGATCTCACTGAAGCGTACCCGCAGGTCGAACTGTTGTTTGAGGCCTTTTTGCAGCGTATCGAGGTATTCATCATCCCATACCAACTCGGGCGCATCGAAGATGTAGATGTTGTCGGCAATATCATTTTGCGTGTTTAGCGCCTTGCCGATGAATTTCATCATGGCGCGGCGGCCCAGGCTGAGCTTCCCCGTAGTTTCGAGATCGCGCGTGAAGCCCTTGATTTCCGTCAGCAGGTTTTCCGTGGTTTGGTGATAGTAATCCAGGGCAACCGACTGCGCCAGATTGAACATGGCGATGCGGATGATGCGGTCGTCCACATGATCGACCAGGACTTCATTAAACTCAAACAGAAGGGGCGAGCCGGGCGTGATTTTCAAATCAAGCTCATCGCGCAGGGAGTTAGTCAGCGGGTTGCGCATGAAGGGCGTGCACGTTTTCAGCGTCCATTTGATCTCCTCATCCGTGTGGCCGCAGAGCACAATCACCCCGTAGTTAAAAAAATACTGGTAGCGGGCCTGCCCGAGCTTATAAAATACTTCCGAAGATGAATCCGCCAGCGGTTTTAAATCGAGAAACGCTTTCAACGCCTTCAGGTCCAATTGATTGGCCACCAGTATTGCCGATAACTTAAGCCTGTCTTCCATGCGTATCCGTGCAGGCAAATTACAACATATTTGCCGATTTGCCGGGCGCGGTGACCCAGTAACGAGGATGCGGTTGTCACTTGGCGACATCGCCAAAAAAGGCAACCTTTGCCGCGTAAATCAACCCCCTATGCGCAGACTTTTTGTTGCCGCCATCCTGCTCGTGTTTTCATCCGATGCTCTTCCCTGGGGCGCCACCGGCCACCGGGCCACAGGCTATGTGGCGGACCAATATCTGTCGAAGAAAGCGCGGAAGAAGTTGAAAAGCCTGCTCGGGCAGGAGTCGTTGGCTATGGCCTCTACCTGGATGGATGAGATTCGATCCGATTCTACCTACAACTACACGGCCGACTGGCATTGGGTAACGATTCAAGACGGCGAAACATACGAGAAGTCGGTTAAGAATCCGAACGGTGATGTGATCATGACTTTAGAACGCCTGGTTCGGGAATTAAAAGGAGGGCAACTCGACCGCAAAATGGAAATCGAAGCCGTGAAGATGATCATCCACCTGATCGGCGATATCCATCAGCCGCTCCACGTGGGCGGTGGCACGGACCGCGGTGGAAATGATGTGAAGGTGAAATGGTTTCGCACCGACTCGAACCTGCACCGTGTGTGGGACAGCGACATGATTGAAGACACCAAACTAAGTTATACCGAACTGGCGCAGTGGCTCGGCAAACCCGATGCTACTGTGGTGCGCCAATGGCAATCGACCACGGTAAAAGACTGGGCCTACGAGTCGATGACGTACCGCCCGCAGGTGTATGCCACGGGCAAGGGAAGTCTGGGCTATGCGTACAGTTACAAAAATATGGATACGGTAAAGTTGCGGCTCCTGCAGGCAGGCATCCGGCTTGCCGGTGTGCTGAACGAGATCTACCGGTAATGAACCGGCGCGTTTATTCCGCTGCCTGCGCCCGAAACCCGGCTTTGGCAATGAGTGCCTGCAGCTCTCCGGCAGAAAGCTGATCGGCCTGCACGGTCAACATTTTCTGCGGATCGGTGATGTCCACATGCCACGATACAATCCTTTTTTCCGCCTCCAGGTGTGGCGTCACTTTTGCCACACACCCCTCACATTTGATATTGCTCGTGAACTTCATTTGCTTCATACGCGAAACTATATTTTTTTGTGCTTGAGTAAAATACTGTTGGATACCACGCTTACCGAGCTGAGTGCCATGGCAGCGCCCGCAATCATGGGGTTAAGTAAGAACCCGTTTAAGGGAAACAGTACACCTGCTGCGATTGGAATGCCGATCAAATTATAAATAAATGCCCAGAACAGATTCTGGCGCAAGGTCTGTACCGTTTGCCGGGATAATGTAATGGCCTGTCCTACCCGCACCAGATCTGATGACATGATCGTGAGGCTCGCGATTTCCATGGCGACGTCGGTACCTCTGCCCATCGCCATGCTCACATCTGCCTGTGCCAAGGCCTGGGAATCATTAATGCCATCGCCCACCATGGCTACCACGTGGCCCTTTGCCTGGAGTGCTTTCACGTAGCCGGCTTTCTGGTCATAGGAAATGCCGGCCTGAAACGTATCGATGCCGGCACTTTTCGCGATCGCAGCCGCGGTTGCGAAAGCATCACCGGTGAGCATGTGTACCTCGATGCCGCGGGCTTTCAGATGTGCGATTGCTTCGCGCGATGTGGCTTTGAGTTGATCGGCGAGCGCCAATAGGGCAACTACCTGCTGATTGCTTCCGGCGAAAACAACGGTGCTGCCCTGCGCCGCCCACTGGTCGGATTTTTTTTGCTGCTCGTCCGACAACACTGCGCTATGGCAGCGAAGCATCTGGTTGTTGCCAATCCAAAACAGGCGTCCACCCCGTTTACCTTGTACGCCTGCACCGGTGATGCTTTCAAAAGCGTCTACTTCGCGGGCGGTTGCTCCCCGCGTTCGCAACCACGCTGCCACAGCACCGGCGAGGGGATGTTCAGACCGCGCCTCGATTGAAAAAATGGGATCGTACCAACTCGTGTCGGGGGCGAACACCTCCGTTACGCGCGGCTTCCCCTCCGTGATCGTACCCGTTTTATCAAACACCACGTCGGTCACCTCACAAGCGCGCTGTAAGCTGGCGGCATCCTTGATAAGTATCTGCTGCTGCGCCGCCTTTCCCACACCCACCATGATGGCCGTGGGAGTGGCCAGACCAAGCGCGCAAGGGCAGGCAATGGTGAGCACGGAAACCGATGTCAGCAACGCGTGGCTCAGGGCATCTTCGCCGCCGGCCCACATCCACACCGCGAAGGTGATGCCCGCGATGAGTAAAATCACCGGAACAAAAATACCCGCCACCCTGTCCACCAGCTGCTGAATCGGTGCCTTGCTTCCCTGGGCCTCCTGCACTTTCCGGATGATGTGGCCCAGCACGGTGGCCTCCCCCACCTGGCGTGCCCGAAATTGAAAACTCCCTTTCTGGTTAATGGTGCCGGCAAATACGGGATCACCTTCTTTTTTGAATACGGCAACCGGTTCGCCCGTGAGCATGCTTTCGTCTACATACGATTGACCGGATTGAATCACGCCATCCACCGGAATTTTCTCTCCCGGCCGCACCAGCACCCCATCTCCCGGC
>CANGUI010000033.1 GCA_947457025.1 Flammeovirgaceae bacterium
CCGATGAAGGCGGTGGGCTTGAGTTAACCAATTACCAGACGGGCGAAAAGCTGTATTCGGTTTTTGAAACAGGCGGCATCCTACTCACGGCGAGTTATGAACTGCAGGAGCCATTGCTTGTTTTTGAGGTGACGTCCGGCCGCAAAGAGGAGGCAAAACATCCGGAGGTGGGCACCTTTTCCACCACGTCCGTGCAGCGGGTGGTGCTCACCCGCGACCGGTAGGTTACCAGCATGTCGCCTGCGGGCGTAATCGGTCAGACATGCTGCCCACGCTGCTCAAGAGTTTTCCCTCTTCCTGTTGCAGCAGATTTAACTGCGTTCTCGGGAGTGGCTGCGCTTGTGGCCGTGGTGCGAGCGGCCGTTGCGCAGCGCCTGCTCGCGCGAGCCGTAGTGCAGGCTCGCGTTGATCTCGTAGCCAATCAGCAACACGGTGGTAAGCAACTGAATCCAGATCATCAGCGCAATCAATGCCCCGATTGAGCCGTACACTTTGTTGTAGCTCCCAAAGCTCGTCACGTAAAAAGAGAATCCATACGATACGGCCAGACAGCCCAGTGTGGCCACCAGCGAGCCCACCGAAAAAAAGCGCCAGTTGTAATGCACGGCCGGCCCGAAATAGTAGATGAAGGCGATCGTGAAGTAAAACACCACATAGATCACAATGAACCGAAGCAAGAGCACGGAAAAGATCGTGACTTGGTCAACATTCAGGCGACTGAACTCGCGGGCATTGGAAATCAGGTAGTCGATCGTAAACTGTCCGACAACAAGTAACACAATAGCCAGCACGAGCACGAGCGCCAGCAGCAGCGTGAGGCCGGTGGCGGTGAGGCGCATTTTCCAGATGCTGCGCGCCTCCACGGTGCGGTAGCAGGCATTAAAAGCCTGCATGAGCGACAACATCCCGTTGGTAGCGAGGAACAACGCAAAGATGAAACCAAAGGTCAGCAGGCCGCCGCGCTGGTTGCTGACAATATCCACGATGGTGCCCGACACCACATCAAACATGCTCGGGGGCAGCATCTGGCCAAGGTAGGTGAGGATGCTCTGTTTGTTGACGGCCGGAAAAAAAGAGGTGATGTACGGAATGAGGGTGAACAAAAAAATCACAAACGGAAAGATGGCCAGAACGAAGTTGAAGGCCACTCCGTTGGCGCGGTCGAGAATCTCATCGCGTTCCAGGTTGTGAAAAAAGATCCGCGAAAACCGGTACAGGGACAGGTTATGGTATCGCCTGAAGCGGATGTGCTTCATCCAGTTGCGTCCTTGCCGCAGCGATGGAAAGGTAAGCATGCGCCTGCGGTGCCGGTACTTCATGGAAAGAAGGGCGTTAGCACATCCAGAAATACCCGCGGAGGACGGCACGGGCGCCCGCTCTTTTTGTCAACGAAGGCCAGTAATGTGTGGCCCCGATGGATCAGTTCATCACGGGTGTTGTACACCTCGTATTCAAATCCAATGCGCACGCCCGGTTTATTCCGGATGGTAGTTTTGATCGTGAGCAGGTCATCATAGAGGGCTGGCGCCAGGAAGTGGGAATGATTTTCGAGCACGGGCATCATCACGCCCATGTCTTCCAGTTCTTTATAGGTGAGTCCCAGTTGCCGCAGACTCTCCACGCGGGCAACTTCATAGAAGCTGGCGTAGTTGCCATAATACACGTAGCCCATCTGGTCGGTTTCCCCGTAGCGTACCCGGATCTGTGTTTCGCTGATGTACATTATTTCTTTCGGTCGAGGGCTTTCGCTTTTTCCTGCTCGCGGGTGAGTGCCTTTTGATACCGCCGGGCATTGCGGCTGTGTTCGTCCAGGTTCCTGGCAAAGTTGTGGAAGCCGGAGAAATCTTCTTTCGCACACATATAGAAATAGTCGTGCTTCTCGGCATGGAGCACGGCATCAATGTTACCGAGGCTCGGGAGGTTAATGGGTCCGGGCGGCAGGCCGGCATATTTATAGGTGTTGTAGGGCGAGTTGATTTGCTTGTGTTCGTTGAGCACGCGCTTCAGGGTAAAGTCGCCAACGGCATACACCAGGGTCGGGTCGGCCTGCAGCGGAATATCGCGGCGCAGCCGATTCAGGTAAAGCCCGGCAATGGTGGGGGCTTCTGTACGCTTGATCGTTTCGGCCTGTACAATGGATGCCAGAATGGAAACCTCCTCCGGCGTCAGGCGGAGGGCCTTGGCGCGGGCTTTGCGTTCATCCGTCCAAAACAGATCGTATTCCTGCAACATCCGGGTCACCAGTTCTTCCCCTGTGGTGTTAAAGTAGACTTCGTACGTGTTCGGCAGAAAGATGCACATCACATTATCGCGGGTGAAGCCGCGTGAATTGTTAGCGGCAAAGTCTTCAACAGCCTTCGAAAATTCTTCCGGAGAGAGCCCGGTGTTGCGGGTGATCTTCTCTGCCAGTTCCGGCAATAGCCGCACGTTGTTGAAGGTGATCTTTACCGGAAACTGCTTGCCGGTAATCAGCACCCGGATCGCCTGCACGTTGGTCATGTTTGTTTGCAACACATAACGGCCCGGCTTGATCGCCTTGTCGTAGCCCATCAGGCGGGCCAGAAAGCTGAACGACACCATGTCATTTACAAAATTGCCCGCAGCGAGTTGCTCCTGCACGCTCCGGTAGGTGGCACCTTTGGCAATGATGATCACTTTGGGTTCGCGGTCTACCAGCACATTGGGCGTGTATACGATCTGATACCCGTAAAATACGAACGTGATCAGCAGCGTAGATGCCACCAGAAAAAATGCCAGCTTTCCTCTTGATACTTCACGCGCCATAATCCGGTAAAATAAAAGGACAAATGTAAGCATTTGAAACGGCAGATGGCGTTGCCGGAGTATCTGCGCGGGCTGGTGCCGCTGGGTGGCGGCTTCACAGCAGGGGTGAAAACAGACGCGCGAAGCGCTCGCGTAGCATCTGCCTGCGGCTGCGTTCGCGCCAATGGGCCAGGCTCAACTGGCGGGCATCTCCCAGATCCGAAAAAAATGCATCTGCAAGTTTGCCATTCATATTCGGCCCATAAACCACCGCCCCGATTTCGAAGTTGTATTCAAAGCTCCGGAAGTCGATGTTCGCGGTGGAGATAATCGCCAGCCGGTCATCGGCCAGCAGGGTTTTGGCGTGCACAAAACCGCGGGTATATTCGTAGATCTTTACGCCGCATTCCAGCAGTTCGCCAAAGTACGATCGCGAGGCGGCCGTCACCAGGTTGCTGTCGGCTTTACGCGGCACCAGCAGGCGCACATCTTTACCGCTGAGGGCGGCTTTCTTCAGCGCATCGTTGATGCTGTTGTTGGGAATAAAATAGGGCGTGGTGATGAACACGCGGCTGCGGGCATTGACAATGGCCGTAAAAATACTCAGCATGATCGTGGGGTTCGCATAATCCGGACCACTGGCCATGATCTGCACCCAGTCGCCATAGCGCAGGTCAGGCGCCAGGGCTGGAAACAACCTTTCATCCGGTAAGATGTGTTGTCCGGCACAAAAATTCCAATCAGCCAGAAAGTGCCGCTGCAGGCTGTACACGGCCGGTCCTTCTAACTCCAAATGGGTATCCCGCCAGTAAACCGGGTTGCTGCCGTTAATGTAGCGGTCGGACACGTTGATGCCACCGGTCCAGCCCAGGCGGCCGTCCACGATCACCACCTTGCGGTGGTTGCGGTAGTTCAGGCGGCTCGCAGCAAACGGGAAATGAATTTTCGAAAACGGCACTACTTCAACACCCGCATCGCGCAGCCTGCGAAGAAACGCGCGGCTCAGCGCTTTGCTTCCGAAGGCATCGTAGATCATCCGCACGTGTACGCCCGCGCGCGCTTTCGCCATCAGCAGCGCAGCAAGGGCTTTGCCGATTTCATCGTCTTCGAAGATGTAGTACTCCAGGTGGATGTGGTGGAGGGCACCTTCCAACGCGGGCAGCAGGCGCGCAAACTTGTTCTCGCCATTGAGGATCAGCTCCGCCCGGTTTTGCGTGAGCAGGGCCTGCGACTCGTTCAGCAGCAGCGCAGCCATGTCGGTCTGGCCGGCCATCGCCGCGGGCGGTTGCGCGATCACGGCAGTCGACTGTTCCAGTAACTGCTTGTATGCCTCACGCGCATCGCGCGAAGTTGTCCGCAGCTTTCTATTGTACAGGCGCCGCTGCCGGTAGTTGATGCCGACTAAAAAATAAATCAGGGGTCCGATCACCGGCACGGTGATAACCAGTAGCATGTACCCCAGCGCCTTCGACGCATTTCGCGTATCAAAAATGATGAACACCAGTGTAAGAAGATTCACACTGTACACCACCACCAGAAGAGCAATCTGCCAGGAACTCATACGCCCGCTTCAGTCAACATCGGATGCTCACAAAAATTCGGGTACGGCAGCCGACCGATAACCGTGAGTAAGGTAAACCCAAATCGGCCATCTGCAAAATCAAGCGAAAGACAATGCGGGTTGTATCCCTCTACTCCGACCCGGCCGCCGGCGCAAACAGCGGCACGAGAAAAGCACAGTCGGCAAAGCACACGCTGGTAAAGGATGAGTTTGTATTTTTTTGGCGGCCCCCCGGAAAACCGGGGCCGGGCTGCTACGGGGTGCGCTTCGCTCCCGCCCCGCCTCCAGCGGGGCCAGGCCCTTCGCATCCCTGGCCGTGAGGGGTTACCCGATAGCGTGGGGCAGATCACGAATCGCGTGGTCCTCCGGATATTAGGCAGCGGTGGTCAATCACGCTTTGTTTCCGGTAAGAGAAAAAAACGGCGCGCGGGAACCACTGCGCGCCGCTGCAGGTAACCTTTCCGGCTCAGTTCTTCTTCCATTCTGGCATACGACCGGGGGTGTAGGGCGCACCGGCTGCCTCTAACTTCTGTTCCAATGCCTTCAGGTCGGTGTTGACCAGATTTTTAAGTGTGGTCAGCACGGTGGCAAACTCCTCCGATGCAATCGCCAGTTGTGTTTTCATGGTGGTGGTCGGGTCGCCCGTAGATCCAAACCCATCGTATAACGCACCCATCAGCCGCGAGTAAAGGGAGGGCGGCGTATCGATGTCCAGGCGGCCGGCAATGTTGTCGCCATATAGGGCAAGGTTCACGTTTCTCAGTTTGGCCTCCAGTGCTTTCAGGTCACCTGCATAATCCGCCTGCGGTTGGGCCACGCTGTAAATCGCTTCCCGCATGTACTTCACCCGGTTGTTGGCATCGCTTAGTATCTGGGCTGCTCCCTGTACGGCGCGTTTCAGCTCATCGGCTTCCCGCTGCCACTTCACCATGGCCGGCCGGTCGGTTGACGGCAGCGTGGTGCCCGGCAGCAACTTCACCTTAAATTTCTCCGGCCCCGACAAGTCGGTGATCACTCCGTCAACGCTTTTCGAAAGAGTCACGGTGTAGCTTCCTGGCAATACAAACTGTCCTACATCGGGCGAAGAGAAAGGATTATCGGTGGAAGGAGGCGTTAATGAAACGGGGCTGGAGCTCGCATAGCGGAAATCCCAGGGCATGCGACTCACGCCTTTTTTCGCAGGAGCCTTCAGCTTGCGCACTATGTCGCCTTTGTCGTTGCGGATCGTAAACAACAGATAGGGGGCCTCTTCCGCTTCCTCTGCTTTCAGTGCGTCGTAGGTCGGGTAGGGCACATCTTTCTTGTCTTTGTAGAGTTTGCTCTCCTCTTCCTGTCGCTTTTCTTTTCGGGATTTCAGATCATCGCGGAGGAAGTACGAAAATGTGGCCGCCACGGGCGGGTTCTCCGCGCGGAAGTAGCTCTCGCCCATAAAGCCTTTGCCCGCTACGCCCAGCGGACTGTTCTCCAGGTACATCCAACTGTCTTTCACCGCAAACAGATGCGCTTCCTTTGCCTCGGCCTCCCGGAGTTTCCGCAGCGGACTGTAGTCGTCCAGCACGTAGAACCCGCGGCCGAAGGTGGCCAGCACGAGGTCGTGCTCTCTTTTCTGTATGGCAATGTCGCGCACGGCAATGGTGGGGAGGCCGGCCTTCAGCTGGCGCCATGATTTGCCGCCATCGTGGCTGAAGTGAATGCCAAACTCGGTGCCTGCGAAGAGCAGGTTCGGGTCATCAAAATCTTCCAGCAGGCAAAAGGTAGAGCCCCGCTCCGGTAAGTTGGCGTTGATGGACGTCCAGGTGACGCCTTTGTCGGTGCTCTTGAACACATAGGGCCTGAAATCGCCCCGCCTGTGGTTGTTGAATGTGGCGTAGATCACATTCTCATCGTGCTGAGAGGTGAGTACGTGGTACACATACGTCATGGCTGGTACCCCGGCAATGCCATCGACCTTGCGCCAGTTCTTGCCGCCATCGGTGGTGATCTGGATCAGGCCGTCATCGGTGCCGGCCACCAGCAGGTTTTCATTTTTGGTCGACTCGCTGAAGGCGCTCACGGTGCCGTAGATGCCAAGGCCATCGTTTTTGCCGGATGCATCAATGCCCCACACACGGCCCATGATGGGCAAGGTATTGCGGTTGATGCTGCGGGTGATGTCGGGGCTGATGGTTTGCCACGTGCTGCCGCGGTCGTCACTGCGGAAGACGCGTTCGGCCGCAAAATATATTCGGCCGGGTTTGTGGTGACTGGTAAACAAGGGGGCATCCCAGTTCCAGCGGTATTCGTTTTCGCCCTTGCCGGGCCGCGGTTGTATGCCCACCGATTCGCCCGTGGCCTTGTCGAACCGCACAATGCCACCGTGCTGCGATTGCGCATAGACGATGTTAGGATCCTGCGGGTCGATGGCGCTCTCAAATCCATCTCCTCCGTTCGTAACAAACCAGTCGGAGTTGACAATGCCGTTCTGGTTGCGCGTGCGCGAAGGGCCGCCCAGGCTGAAGTTGTCCTGCGTGCCCCCATAGACGAAGTAGAACGGTTCACTGTTGTCCACTTCCACTTTATAGAACTGGGTGATGGATAAGTTGGGTTTGTACTGCCAGGTTTTGCAGCCGTCCCACGTTTCGTAAATGCCGCCATCGCAGCCGTTCAGCAGGTGGTTGGTGTTTTTCGGATCAATCCACAGCACGTGGTTATCTACGTGTTTATTTTTTTCACCGGCCGCGCGAAAGGTTTTGCCGCCATCTTCGGTGACTTGCATGAACGTGCTCATGGAATACACTTTCTCGCGATCCACCGGGTCAGGAAAGATTTCAGAGTAGTAGTTGCCTCCCGTGTTGTGGCCGCTGCGTTTCTCCCAGCTTGCCCCGCGTGTGGTGGAACGGTAAAAGCCACTCTCCCCTTTCGCTGCCTCTACCATCGCATATATGTACTCCGGGTCGGCAGGAGAGATCGCGATGGCGATACGCCCCTTGTCTCCCGCCGGCAGGCCCGTATTCATCTTGTCCCACGTTTTACCGCCATCGGTGGATTTGTGAATACCCGAGCCGGGCCCACCGCTCACGTACATGTAATCGTGGCGCATGCGCTGGTAGGCCGCAGCGTACAACACGTCGGGATTACGCGGGTCCATGGCCAGGTCGTTCACACCGGTGTACTCGTCTATCTTGAGAACCTGTTCCCATGTTTTACCGCCATCGGTGGTTTTGTAGAGGCCGCGTTCTCCGCCTTCTGTCCACACGGGCCCGATGGCCGCTACATAAACTACCTGCGAGTTGCGCGGGTCTACGATGATCTTGCCAATGTGTTCGGAGGTTTTCAGTCCCATGTTCTTCCAACTGGCACCCCCGTCTTCCGATTTGTACACCCCATCGCCATAGGCTACCGCGCGCTGGTTGTTGTTTTCACCTGATCCCACCCAAATGACATTGGGGTTATGCGGGTCCAGGGTGATGCAGCCGATGGAGTAGGAGCCCTGGCTGTCGAAAACGGGTTCATAGGTGGTGCCGGCGTTTACGGTTTTCCACACGCCCCCGGAGGCCACAGCCACATAATACTCGGCCGGGTTATCGGGGTTTACGGCAAAGTCGGCAATGCGGCCCGAGGTGAGGGCCGGGCCTATGGCGCGGAACTTTAAGCCCGCCAGCGACACTTCGTCTTTCTTGTCGTCTTTCTTTTCCGGAACGGCGTTTTTCTTTTGGGCGCTGGCGCAAAAAGCGGCAACCAGTATCAGTAGGAGAACAGGAAAGTGTTTCATGGGTTGATGATTTGGGTGATCGATTTACAAGATTAAGTACAGAAAACCAATGTTCGGGAGGTGGATGTGTTGCCGGTGGGGAAGAGCGGAGGAAAGGGCGATGGAAAAGGTTTGTGCGACTGTTCGGAAGACAGGGGTTAGGTAATGCATCGAAGCAACGCAAGGCCCCACCTGCCGCCGGGAAGGTTGCCGGGGCGGTGATTACGATTTGATTCCGTCGTGGTGAAGGAACACGAGATGTCGATTCTGCCTTGATCACTCACACCCCGGCGGCAGAGAAATTTCTGCGGTAAGCGGCAACCGCAATGTTCCATACTTTTTTTGAATTGTGATGAGTGATCAGCATTTTTCGGGATGCCGTTCATTTCAAATGAATGAAACTGATTTTTTATTTTTATTTTACTCTGCTTTGCGCCTGAAACGTCCGTCAGCGATGGGGAACCCAAGTATTCATCGGCCGTGGTTGTTCGCATGGCGATGCCCCTTTACTCACGATCATGATCTTCCTCAGCCTGTACCATTTCACAAACGCGGACCATTTACCGGGGCCCCTCCAAACCGGGGTGTGCCGCTGATGGAAAAATTCCCGAACTACCCGACGGCCCCTGTATCTTGCATACACGTGATGATGGACGGCCATCCGCCCCGAACGCCTGCGCAGAGCGGCATCTTCTGGAGGTGAGTGGCGCGCCTGACCGACTAACGACTAACACCTATGACGCGCACCAACTGGTTTTGGCTGATCTGCACGATGGCCATTCTCGGCTCCGCCTGCCAACCTGCTCCTGCAGACCGGGTGGCCAACGAGCTGGCCACCATTTTTTCGGGTGAGTTCAGCCGCATCGAACCCGGGGGCGCTGTGTTCATCACCAAGGGCGATCAAACTATTTTTGCAAGTGGCTACGGACTTGCTGATCGGGTCACAAAAGAACCCATCACCACCCAAACATTATTTAACACGGGGTCAATTTCGAAAACGTTTGTGTCGAATGTGATCTTACAACTGGCCGATGAAGGCAAACTCTCGCTCCTGGACAGCCTCTCAAAATACTTTTCTGATTTCAAGAACCCCGACATCGCCAATCGCGTCAGGATCCACCACCTGCTGACCCACACCTCCGGCTTGCCGGACAACCGGCGGGACCTGCTGTCGGAAGAATTTCTGCTGACAGCAAAGGATGAGGAGAACTTCGCACCCATTAAGCAAAATGATTCGCTGTTATTTGAGCCCGGCTCCCGGTACGAATATTCCAACCCCGCATTCAATGCGCTCGCGCTGATCATCGAAAAAATTGAGGGCCGGAAATGGCAGCAGGTGGTTGCCGAGCGCATCTTTCAGCCTGCCGGCATGCGCACGAGTGTGATCACCGATGGACCCTTTCCGGATAAGGGCGTCTCCCACGCCTATGTGCAGGAAAAAGATGGGTGGAAGGAACTGGATTACGGAGAAGAGCCGACCTTCGCTGCTTCCGGTAACGGCGGGGTGTGGAGTTCTGTGGAAGAACTCGTTCAATACGAAAAGGCCTTGCGTCAGGGGGTATTGCTGAAAAAAGAAACCTTGGCTCGGTCGCGTACAATCACCACGTACGATCATTGGCAGTCGGCCGAGCCGCCGTTCATTGGCCTGGGTTGGTTTCTGTCGCAGCCGGGCGATTCGCTCCACATCGTTTCGCATACCGGATCGCAGGGTGGCTTTGCAAGCGATTTTGTCAGTCTGCCGGAAAAGGATATCGTGTACGTATTGTTGTGCAACAAGCCTGAGCCCGTGTTGGCCTTGCGCGCGAAGGTATTAGCGGTGTTGGAAAAGAATAACTGGCTGGAGTAGCCATTCACGCCCTTGATCCGATAAACCGAACAGCTGCTATGAAAAACGGAATTGTGCTTTTTCTTCTACTTGTGCTTGGCGCTCCTGCCCGAGGTCAGGAACTCAGTAAGCAGATCAAGGAATTTGACACCTACCTTGAGAAAGCCCGCAAAGAATGGCAGGTGCCGGGCATGGCCGTGGCCGTGGTAAAAGATGGCGAGGTGATTTTTAAAAAAGGGTTTGGTGTCCGGCAGGTGGGTACCGCGCAGCCGGTGGATACCCAGACGATCTTCGCCTGTGCCTCCACCACCAAAGCGATGACGGCTGTCTGCATGGGCATGCTGGTTGACGAAGGCAAAGTGAGCTGGCAGGATCCTGTTGTTCGACATCTGCCCGACTTCCGTCTGTACGATCCTGTTGTAACCCGCGAACTAAAAATCCGCGACCTGTTCACCCACAACAGCGGGGTGGGCAACACCGACTTTCTCTGGAGTGTGATGGATATCTCCAAAGAAGAGATTGTACGAAAGATGGAAGGGGTAAAACCTGCCTATTCGCTGCGGTCCGACTTTATCTATCAGAATATTTTTTACCTCGTAGCGGGCCAGGTGATTGAACGGGTGTCGGGCCAGCCCTGGGACGAGTTCATCGCGCAGCGAATTTTCAAACCGCTGAACATGAGCCGAACTGTAGCGCTGCGTACTCAGTTGACGGACGGTAACCGCAGCATGCCGCATTACTTCTTCGACAATTCCATTCGGGCTATTGAGCCCACTCTTGCTGACCCCGTGGCCCCAGCCGGCAGTGTCAATGCCTCGATTGATGATATGGGTGTGTGGATGCAGTGCATGCTCGACAGCAGCAAGTATAAGGGCGGCAGGTTATTGCAACCCGCAACGTGGGCGGAAATGTTCAGGCCGCAAACACTTGTGCCCGCATCGCAATTTTATCCGACCATGCAGCTCATCAAGCCCAATTGGATGAGCTACGGGCTCGGCTGGTTTCAGCACGATTACAAAGGCAG
Organism: Flammeovirgaceae bacterium; assembly: GCA_947457025.1. Classification (GTDB taxonomy): domain Bacteria; phylum Bacteroidota; class Bacteroidia; order Cytophagales; family Cyclobacteriaceae; genus ELB16-189. The sequence goes on from CANGUI010000033.1 coordinate 10,904, forward strand.
GAAAATCAACTACCACACCGGCAGCCTGCCCGGTGAGGTGGCCATTCATGCGCAGTTGCCGGACGCCAGACTGGGCGTTTATGTTTTCGGCAATTATGACCATGCGGAAATTCGCCATGCCATTGTTTATAAAACCTTCGACTTGTTTGCGTTGGGAGGCAACCGCGACTGGAGCAAAGAATTTTTGCAGCTTTACGAGGAGCTCCGTACGAAGGCCGATCTGGCCGCGCGTGATTTCGAAAGCCGGCGTGTGCCGGGTACGAAGCCCACGGTGCCCATGAGTGCGTATGAGGGCACCTATACGGATGGATTGTACGGTACGGTAGAGGTAAAGATGGCCGAAGGCAGTTTGCGGATTGTGGTTAACCGGTTTCTGGCGGCTACTGTGCAGCACTGGCATTATGATACTTTTCGTGGCGACTACGATAAGCGCTGGTATGGAAAAGCGCTGGCCCAATTCTTCCTGAATGCGAATGGGGAGGTCGCCAAACTGGATTTCGAAGGCATGCAGTTTGTGAAGTCGAAGTAGCTATTTTGTTTTGGTCTCTCCGGCGGATGTGTTTGGGTCATCCTGTCCAGAGTCGGCCCTTGAGGAAGTTTATGTCATGGCGAGGCCCGCTTCAGGCCGAAGCCATCTCATCACGTTGTGTTAATTCGCTTAGTATTCAGTACACGGTTAAACGCGGATTGCTTCGTCCTCGTCCCTCATGCTTCGGGATTCGTTCCTCGTTGCCATTTAGCGTAGCAGCTATGCTGTAGCAATTGTACACCAGGTGGGATTTTTTCGGAGCGTGCGGTGCCTGCGTGAGCGACAGCAGCGGATACCCCGCACACCGATGGCACGAGCG
>CANGUI010000034.1 GCA_947457025.1 Flammeovirgaceae bacterium
AACAAAAGCAAAAACTGCGCGCAGCGCTGGTTTTTGATCTGAATCCCACCCCCTTCGGATCACCGCAGGTAATCCAGTCACGCGTTGTGGTGTACGAGTCGAGCCACGCAGGCGTGAGCGAAGACGAACAAAAGCAAAAACTGCGCGCAAGGCATACAGACAAACCCGACAAGCAGGTAATGTTGATCACCGCATATTTTGCGGAGACTAGACCTGATATTCATCGCATTTTCGTGAACATGACCACTCAAAAAGAGTCGCATCGCCCGAAAAGGAAAAGATTCGAGGCATAGTCTGCACGTTGGCTATCGTAACCTTCGGTCATCATGGTAGTGGCGCGATAGTTTTTATCTCACAGGGTACGTCATCCATCGCCAGGCATACCCGGCGAGGGGATGGGCGCGTTGTACGGCCGAAAAGGCCCGGGGCCTTCCGGGGTACCGGTTCAGTTTTTTGGATCTGAGAACCCGCAGCCATTTATCTTCGGTTCACCCACGTCTTTTTCTCCCTGCCTGCACCTGTGATGGTGATGCTCTTCCAGTTGGGCGGCAGAGCTGTTTTGATCTGCGTGATGCCGGTGGGCGTGATTTCTAAACCACCGAAGCCCATCAGCGCTGCCTGCAGAATTCCGCCCGCGCCCGTGGCGAAGTAGGGGTTCGTGCCGCCTTTGCCTTCGGCAATTACCCGGAAGGGCGGATTGAGGTTAAGCACATACGCATCTTTGAACCAAAAGAATGCTTTTTCGCTATCGCCCAGGCGTGCATACAGGAGCGCAAAAACGGCCTGTGTCATGGACGGCGTTCCTTCATTGGGAACGCGCTGCTCGTAATAGTTCAGATCTTTCCGGATCGAACCCGGATCTCTCACTTCCCGGAGGGGATAAGCGAGTAAATTCACGTCGGCCTGTTTGATGCCCTCGCCATTGTAGGTGGCGTGCTCGCGCGTGGTGCCGTCGGGAAATTTCAGAATGGGAATGTTGTTCGCCACGTTCAGCCAATCCGGATCGGGCACAAGGCCAAGCAGTTTCGCCGCTTCGGTGGCCATCTGCAGGTTGGCTTTCGCGGCTGCGTTGGTAAAGGCGTTGTTGTCTACGTTCTCAGCCCACTCATCTGCTGCCACCACATTCTTGATGTCGAATTTTCCAGGGCCGTTGCGCTCCACACGGCTGGCCCAGAAGTCAGCTGTGGCCGACAGCATCGGGTAGCCCCGCTCGCGTAACCACGTTTTGTCCTGCGTAACGCAGTAATAGTTCCAGGCCGCAATCGCCACACATGCGGTGATGTGGTGTTCAAACGGGCCGCTCAGTGCCCACACGGGAGTTTCTTCCACGCCGGTCTCGGCACTTTCCCAGGGAAACATCGCGCCTTTGAAGCCCTTGCTGAATGCATTACGCCGGGCGGCATCGAGGCGCTGGTAGCGATATTCCATCATGCTTTTGGCCAATTCAGGTTTCAGCACGAGCAGCGCGGGGTACATCCACAATTCGGTATCCCAGAATACGTGGCCGTTATACCCTGATCCGCTCAATCCCATGGGGGAGGGTGAGAGCGCGGTACCTTCGCGCGTGAAGGAGTAGAGGTGATATAACATCGAGTTGATGTCTTGCTGACTTTGCTCATCGCCTTCAATGATGATGCGGCTTTGCCAGAGTTCGTCCCAGGCACGCTGGTGGTACTGCAGCAGGCGCTCGCGGCCTTCCAGCCTGGCATAGAGCGTCAGGCGCTCTGCCTCATTGAGCGGGTCATCGTGGTGTGCGGAACTCAGGCTCGATCCGGCAATTGAAAACCGGTACACCTTGCCGGCGGTCAGCTTTTTGGTAAACTTCATGAGGTGCATGTTATTGTCCCACATCTCATGGATAACCCGCGGCTCCTCACCGTGGCGCTCCGGGAACAGGAAACTGTTGCTGGCACAAAGCAGCAGTTTGCCCGTAGGGCTTTTTGCTGTAGAGGTCAGCAGGCTGATGGTCACGTGCGGGCGGTCGATTTCATTGTAGTAGTTCTGCACGTCGCGCAGGGCGTCCGGACTTTCCAGTACGCTCGCTCCGGTAATCGTCAGGTCTTTTTTGGGCTCAATCTCGACATCCAGCAGCACCGTGAACGGCAGGTGGCGCAGGGCATAGTAGGTGTAGCGCACCGTAGCTTGATCACCGTAGTCGAACGAAGTCGTGAAGCTGGCTTTTTGCATATCGAGCTCCTGCACCAGGTTGCTGGTGCTGCGCCTGTCGAGTCTGCGCCCGTCCACCTCAAGGTACATGTTCAGCAGGTTGAAGCTTTTCAAAAAATTGCTCACGCGACCGCGGCCGTACAAGTCATACGTGCCGGCCAGCACCACTTCCTTCACCTTGAATGGTTCCGGGCTGGAGATCACCCCCACCATTCCGTTTGCCACTGAGATGCCGTAATAGTTGGACGGGTCAATGCGCGTGGCGGTGAGTTTCCAGGGATCGATCTTCTGGGCGGCTAAGTTTGTCACCACTAAAATGATGAACAGAAACGGCAGGCTGCGTTGCATGGGGATGAGTTTCACGACTGGCAAAATACATAAAAGGCGGGTTGAGGTGGCAGGGCAACAAACAGGAAAGTTCGTTACACCGGCAGAAACACCAGGATGTGTCTACATTGTACCGGGTGCACCGCATGCGTCAACGCCCGAAAATGTATCTCTCCATGCCCAAATTCAGTTTATCGAAGGGTGGTGTGTCCGGTGCATCACGCATGTGATGACGGTCACGCCGCTGATGTTCCCTTCCCGATTTGCAGGGGGTTGCCGATACTCGTTCTGATCAAAAATAAAGAGGTCACCCGATTGGGGTGACCTCTTGATTTCTGCATCCCGACTTCTAAATGAACCGGGCAGCGTTGCGGGTATCCGAGACGAACTATTTGTTCGAGCTGGAAACCGCTACACTATAAACCACCAGACCGAACCCGATCTTGTTGATAGCATCCGCAATGTTGTAGAACAGGTCTACATTAGCTGAGCTCCAGCCGAGGCCGGTGTTCAACCAACCGCCGGGCATACACATGTACCCGATCGGATAGATCGCCCAACCCACTAATACAAACCACGCCAAAATGCGTACGCCTCTTACCACCGTAGCATTGCCCGACTGGCTAGCCAGCTGAGCTACTTCACCAAACCATGCGGTATACAGGATGTACACATAACCGAGCGTGGACAGAACACCCCAAAGCACTGAGTGACCTGATGAGCCATCAGTAAAGGCTTCGCCGTAGTAACCGGTAACGAGCATCCACACGGAAGCGATGATCAATTTCCACAGCAGACTCATCTTTGCGCCGGCTGCCTTTGTCAACAAATAGAATTCCACGCACATCAACGGCACGGTCAGCGTCCAGTCAATGTAGCGCAGGGCGGTGGGGTTCTCCCCGGTTGCCAGGTAGTAATCGCGCATGTAGTAGTAGTGAACAGCTGCGATACCGGTGATCAGGCCTGATACCAGTAAAGACAGTCTCCATTTTCCATCTACGCTGCTGCGCTCAGCAAAGAAGAAAACGGAAGAGGCCAGCATGGCCATGTACCCGGTAAAAAACGTGAATGCGATGGGATCATCCACCGGAATATTCACGATGTCTGCAATGATGGTTAACATAGGTTTTGTTGTTTAAGTAGGATTTTAACAAACAAACTTCGGTCTTGTTTGCATGTTTGTTTTAAATATCCCAAAAAAAATTAAACAAAGCAGTAAATCTGTCAGGTTTTTGTTGATAACAGGCTCATTTTTTATACGATCGGCAGCAGGAAGGGATGGGATATTTTATACTTCCTAATCCTAGGTGTGCATTACTCCGAGGCCTCGGATGCCGCTTGTGTGTGGGGCCAAGCGCTTGATCGAGGGGCGCCCTTTCTGCTTGTATGTTTTTTGTTTGGGGTGCCTCTTCGCGCAATACGGTTACTCGGTTAAGCTGTAGCATGCGACTAGTTTGTTGTCGATCGTATTTTATGGCCATAAAGCTCGATCACTAAATTGGTGAAGGGGGTACCCCGGCCAGGGATTGCAGCGGAAAGCCCGAAGTGCGCAGGCTGTGCGGGTGGACGGACTTGCAGCGGAAAGCCCGGCCCGAGCGGTGTGAGCCGGCGGGTGGTGGCGAGGGGGCCGCCTACAGATCGTTGCGGGTTGCTTGTCATGCGGTGCCAGCCGCCAGAACCAGCTACTTCCCGCGGCTCTTCTCCAGTTTGTCCCACATCTCTTCGGTGATTTCTTCGAAGTGGCTGAACTCGCCACCGTTTCGGAGCCACTCGCCGCCATCGATGGTTACCACTTCGCCGTTGATGTAGGCGGAGTAGTCGGACAGCAGGTAGGCCGCCAGGTTGGCAAGCTCCTGGTGGTCGCCCACGCGCTTAAGCGGAATGCGGGCGGCGGGATCGAATTTGCTGACCAGGTCTCCGGGCAGCAGGCGGCTCCAGGCGCCTTCGGTGGGGAAGGGGCCCGGCGCGATGGCGTTGCTGCGGATGTTGTACTTGGCCCACTCCACGGCGAGCGACCGCGTGAGGGCAAGCACGCCGGCCTTACCGCAAGCCGATGGCACCACGTAGCCGGAGCCGGTCCATGCATACGTCGTGACAATGTTGAGGAACACGCCGGGTTGTTTGTTTTTGATCCAACGCTTGCCGGCAGCGAGGGTGGTGTAATAGGTGCCGCGCAGCACAATGTCGACCACAATATCGAAGGCGCGGTGCGACAGGCGCTCGGTGGGGCTAATGAAATTGCCGGCTGCATTGTTGAGGACGCCGTGAATAACCCCAAACCGGTTTTCGGTTTCGTTCAGCAGACGTTCGATTTCCTCATACTTGCGCACATCGCACGAAACGGCCAGCACCTCTCCGCCGGTTTCGGCCATGAGTTGTGCGGCCGCCTGTTCGAGCACATCTTTTTTGCGGCTGGTGATGACGAGGTTGGCACCCAACTGGAGCAGGTACCTGCCCATGGAGCGGCCAAGGCCGGTGCCGCCGCCGGTGATGATGATGGTTTTGCCCTGAAATGCCTCTGGTTTGAACATGCCCTCCATAGTCTCTATTGAAATTGGTTTCTCAGCGGCTAAGGTTAGCAAATAATTGGGAAATGATCGTATTTTGTACCCAATCATTTTTTTGACTTATGCGATTACTGACCACTATTGTTATTATTGTTTTTGCTTGCTCACTGCAAGGCTGCCTGGTGTCGAAGAAGAAGTTTGACGACATGCTGGCCCAAAAGGTAAAGGCGGACGGCGAACTGGCTGACAAATCTGCGCTGCTGACAAAAGCCCATGCCGATCTTGATACCCTGGGGCGGCAGTTGGCCCGCCTGAAAAAAGATACGGCCAGCCTGGCGCTGGAGTTCCGGGCACAGCGGCAGAAAACAACCGAACTCGACCAAGAGTACAACCGGCTGAACAGCTCGTACAAGAATCTGTTAAACAGCAGTGGAAAATTGAACCGCGACCTTTCCGAACAGCGCGAGCAGTTACTCGCCATTCAGGCCCATCTCGACAACACGCGCCGCGTGAACGACTCGCTCAGTAACAGCCTGGTAGAACGCGAGAAGAAAGTTGCGGAACTGGAAACCGTGCTGAACAATAAAGAGAAAGCGGTGAAGGCATTGAAAGACCGGATTACCAACTCGCTGTTGAATTTCAAAGAGAGCGACCTGACGGTGAACGTGAAAAATGGCAATGTGTATGTGTCGCTGGCCGAGCAGCTGCTGTTTGGCTCGGGCAGCATTGAGATTGATACCAAAGGGGTGACGGCTCTGCAACAGTTGGCGAAGGCCATACGAGATCAGCGCGATATCCAGATTCTGGTGGAAGGCCATACAGATAATGTGCCCATCTCGAAAAAGTCGCTTTACATGCAAGACAATTGGGATCTGAGCGTGCTGCGCGCCACGGCCATCACGAAGATCCTGACGAAGGCGGGCGTAGCCCCGAACCAGGTAACGTCGGCCGGGCAGGGGGAGTTTAACCCGCTGGGCAGCAACGACACGCCCGCGAACCGTGCGCGGAATCGCCGCACGGAAATCATCATCACACCAAACCTGGACGAACTGTTCAAAATCCTGGAATCGAATTAAGTTCTGCAGTGCCGCTTTGCTGTTCACGTTTATGAACTACTTCTGGCGGTAGCGCGGGCTCACCCTTTCGGGGAAATAAAAAGTAGTTCCGGCAGTTCGTACGCTGCGGAAAACCGGCAGTGCGTGCTGGCTGTGGGGGCCGCGGGCTTATCGGGTAGCGAAAGCGGTGCGCACCAGCGACTGGATGTCCACCACCACCTTTTCGAAGGGCGGCAGTGCCAGATTACTGAGCACGATGACCGTGATGTTTTTGTTGAGGTAGCGGATGACGTACGTTTGATACCCCGGGTTGTCGCCTGCGTGGTGAACGAACGGCCCCAGCACCGGATCGTCCGACAATTCCCAGCCGAAGCCATAGGGTGACGCAAGGCCATTGTTCAGGATGGCCGGCTGCAATGCCTCGCGCAACGTGGCGGGGGAGATGATGCGGGATGAATATAAGCCCTGGTCCCACCGCAGCATGTCGCGGCTGGTGGAACTGATGCGGCCGGGGCCTTTTCGGTTGCCAAGCCAGATCGTGTAGTTCGAAGCCGGGAAGGAGTCCGCCTGCACCGGTCTGCCTTTGGCCGAATCGTAGATGTGGCCCCACGCCATGTGGGGCAGTGCTATTTTTTCGTCGCGTGTGCGGATGGCGGTTTGGTGCATGGCCAGCGGCTGAAAAATGCCTGTCCGACACAGTTCGGCAAAATCGCGGCCGGCGGCACGTTCGGCTACGGTGGCGAGCAGCATGTAGCCCGTATTGCTGTAGGCATAGCGTTCACCCGGTTGGAAAAGGACGGGAGGAGCAAAGCGGGCGAGGTAGGCAATGTTCTCTTCATTCCCGGCTACGCGCGACTTATCCCAGTGGGCATCCATCACTGCCTGGTAGTCGGGCAACCCGGAGGTGTGGTTGAGCAGGTGGCGGAGCGTGATGCCGCGGTAGGGCAGTTCCGGGATGTAGCGGTGCAGCGTGTCATCCAGGCGCAGTTTACGTTCGTCGTGCAATTGCATGATCACCATCGCGGTAAACGCTTTGGATACCGATGCCAATTCAAAAACGGAAGCGGTATCGAGCGGTTTTTGCAGGCGGAAGTCGCGGAATCCGCGGGCGCGGTGAAATACCGGCTTGCCCTTCTCGGCCACGAGTACAACACCGTTGAAATGGCGTGCAGCCAGCAGCGAATCAAGCCGCATGGTGAACGAATCGGAGGCAGTTTGGCGCGTGCAGGAAGCCAACACCAAAACCAGGGAAAATGTGAAAGCAGACCGGGTCATTTTTTGTAACTTTGAGAAACACAAATTACAAAATACTTTGTCCGACCTGACGCGCATCTTCCAGTATTTTCCCGGTCTCACCGACACCCAGCAGGAACAATTGGCGCAGTTGTTTTCACTTTACGCAGACTGGAATGCGAAGATCAACGTGGTCTCCCGGAAAGACATGGACCACTTTTACATCAATCATGTGTTGCACTCGCTCGGCATTGCGAAGGTGGTGAAATTTCTTCCGGGTGCAGACGTGCTGGATGTTGGCACCGGTGGCGGCTTTCCGGGAATTCCGCTCGCGATCCTGTTTCCGGAAACGCAGTTTCACCTGGTTGATTCGATTGGCAAGAAGATCATGGTGGTGGAGGCGGTAGCCCGTGCCCTTGCGCTGAAGAATGTCCGCGCGCAGCAGATCCGTGCCGAGCAGGTGCGCGGGCAGTATGATTTTGTGGTGAGCCGGGCGGTGACACGCATGAAAGAATTTTATGGCTGGGTGCAGGGCCGCGTGAAGCGCGAGTCACGCCATGAGCTCTTCAACGGGATTCTCTACCTCAAAGGCGGTGACCTGACGGCCGAGATGGGCGAGCTGCGCAAGCCCTTTTCGGAATATCTGCTGGCCTCTTTTTTTGAGGAGCCCTTTTTCGAAACCAAGAAAGTCGTTTACGTACCCCTTTAGCGCAGAAAAACAAGGACGACCGTGGAACGCAGGAGGTGCGGGGGCCGGTTTTGCAGGATGATCCGGTTAACATCGGGGAAGTTTTCCGGCTATTCGTTTGCTTTATTCGGAAAACCATAACACTTTGCCAAACTATGAAACGCCTCCAGTTCATCGCGCTGTTCTTTTTAGCACTCTTTGTGCTGAACGCGGCCGGTTATTACTGGTTGCTGGCGGAGACGCGCCAGCGCGACCACGAGGAGGCGCAGATGTTCTGGCAGGAACGGCAAAATGCGGTGGAGGATTTGATTACAATGAAGATTCCCCTGGCGGTGCCCTACCTGCAGGGTTCAGCTGAATTTGAAGCGACCTCCGGTCAGGTAAAGTTTCAAGGCGAGTACTATCAGTTGGTCAGACAAAAACTTCAGAACGACACATTACACGTGGTGTGCGTGCGCGATGGCCAGGCGAAAGCCCGCCACCAGGCGCTGGCCGAGTTTGTACAGCAGTTTGCACAAGCCGGAGAGGATGAAGAGAAGCCCCTCACCGGTGCTGTGCTGAAGAATTTCTCCAAAGATTATGTTTCCCTCTCCATCCGGTTGGAGAGTCAGGTAGCGGGCTGGGTATCCTCCTGCTGCCCGGCCGTGTGCGCCCACTCCGAAGTCATCGACTTGCGCACAGAGATTAGCACGCCGCCCCCGCAGGTGGCGTAAATACCCTTTCTTTTTTCTTGCCGTACGTCCCGCCGCTCTGGCAGCGTGGAACACCTGCGCAAGCTTTTTTACGGTATTTGTTAGTCAATCCATTTTATCATGTATCGATTTTTACTGATCCTATTCTTCGTGCTGCCCGCGTTGGTGCCGGCACAAAATCTCACCGATGGGCTGATGATGTCCAAAGGTGATTTCTGCACAGGCTTTGTCTATACGTACGACACCTGGCGCAGCTATTGGGAAGGAACCCTGAATCGCCAAAATGGAAACATCGGACGCGTGTCCACGCAGGCCATCACCTACATGGGCAACTACGGAATCAGTGCCAAAGCGAATCTCATTGCGATGGTGCCCTACGTGGCCACGAAGGCCAGCGCCGGTACGATGCGCGGCCTGGAGGGCGTGCAGGACCTGACGCTGGGGCTGAAGTACCGGCTGCTACGCAAAGGCGAAGACAAAGTGCGGTACTTCACGCTCTTTGGCGTGGGCATCGTTTCCACGCCGCTGTCCAACTATACGCCCGACTATTTACCCTTTTCCATCGGCCTGCAGTCCACGAATGTCAGCGGCCGTCTCACCGCCAATTACACCCACTACCACAAGTATTATGTCAATGTATCAGGAGGTTACACGTGGCGCAGCAACGTAACACTCGACCGCCCCTCGTATTTCACCGACGGCCGCATCTTTTATACCGATGAAGTCTGGATGCCGAATGTGTTCGACTATAATATTGAATTAGGAAGAATCAAAAATGGCTTACAGGTGACGCTCAGCTACCAGCAGCAAAACACCCTGGGCGGGGCGGATATCCGCCAGCAGGATATGCCCTTTGTTTCCAACCGGATGAATTTCGGCAGAGTGGGCGCGTTGGTGATGTATTACCTGCCCTTTCACCGCCAGCTGGCCGTCCGCGCCATGGTTAACCAAACCGTTTCCGGTCGTAACGTGGGCGAGTCCACCACGCTGTTAGGCGGACTGCTGTACACCTTTCACATCATTAAGCCCACCTCCTCAAATTAAGGTTTATGCAAACGCACATCTCTCTATTTTTCCGGATGGTAGTTGTACTCGTACTCTTTGCCGGTTGCAGCAAAGAGCTGGATGAAGTGGAGGCCATCCCCGTGGCGGCTCCGGCCACTACCGATGCCAACGCAGGTACCTGGCGCATGAACGTATTAACCAGCGCTACACAGGTAGCGGTGGCCGCGCCTGCGGCCGTTACGTCTGATGCCTACAAGGCCGAACTTGAAGCCGTGAAAACGGCGCAGGGAAAGCTGACCGCCCGGCAGCGCGCGATTGTGGCACACTGGAGTGCCGGCGGCGTGCTGCGCTGGAACCAGTTTCTGCGCGGCCTGGTGGCCCGGTTTAATCTGCCGCCAGCGCCGCTTGCAGACGGCACCTATCCCACACCGGATGCAGAAAATCCATTTGGCAATCCGGAGTTTCCGTTTGCCAACCCGCCGTACTCCGCGCGTGCCTACAGCTACGTGAGCGTGGCCCAGTACGAAGCACTCAAGGCTGCCTGGGCCTACAAGTATCAGTACAATCGCCCCGCGCCCTATAACGTGGACAACGCCGTGCAGGCATTGATGCCGAAGAGCGATCTTCCTGCTTATCCATCTGAAGATGCGGTGCTCTCGGGCGTCACAGCCGAGATGATGAAAGTGTTGTTCCCCGCCGCCGTCCGTGAGATTACTCTTTATGCAGCCGAGCAGCGCAATGCAGCGCTCTGGGCGGGCAAGGCTGCGGCCAGTGATATTTCCGCCGGCCTCGCGCTGGGAAAATCGGTTGCCACGCTGGTATTGGCGCGTGCTGCCGGTGATGGCATGCGCACTGCCATTGGCAACAGTGCGCAATGGAAACTGCTGGAAGACAATACTCTTGCGCGCGGCGAGATTCCCTGGCGCAGCATGGAAGATCCTCCGCGCCCTCCGATGTTGCCGTTCTTCGGCTTGCGCCAGATCGGCTCCGCCACCGTGGGCGTACGGTTGTGGAATATGACCGAAGCGCAGCTGGTAGCCGAACGGCCCCAGCCGCCCCCGTCCACCAGTTCGGACCTGATGAACAAGGAACTGAATGAAGTGAAAGAGTTCGCTGCGAACATGACGCGCGAGCGGCTCGCCATTGTGCACAAGTGGGCCGATGGCGTAGGCACCTACACACCGCCCGGCCACTGGAATGATCTGGCAGCCGAATATATCGCCGCGGCACGGATGAGCGAAGTGCGGACGGCCCGCGCCTTTGCGCTGCTCAATATGGCCCTTCACGATGCGGCCGTGGCATGCTGGGAGGTGAAATATTTCTATTTTAACCCGCGGCCTTCGCAGTTGGATCCGTCCATCAAAACGGCCACGGGCCTCCCGAATTTTCCTTCCTTCACTTCGGGTCACTCTACATTCTCGGGTGCTGCCGCCACAGTGCTGTCCTATCTGTTTCCGGGGCAAACCACCTACTTCAATGAGCAGGCGAGCGAAGCATCGATGTCCCGCCTGTACGGTGCCATCCATTACCGGGCCGATTGCGAGATGGGGTTGAAACACGGTAAGCGCGTAGGGGAGTTTACGGTCGCCAGCGCCAGCACCGATGGCGCCAACTAAGTTTTTATCGCGATGAAAATCGCGTCGTGATTTTGGTTTGGTTTAGCCCGGAATTGTCATTAGGAAAAAGTTCTAATGGCGGCCATTAGAGAAAACATGTGAAAAAGATTTGATAATCAACATTTTAAGTTGTGCAAAGAGTCCTTAAATTCGGTCAGATTTTCTGACAAAGTCTATGGACTATAAAATCGAGTT
>CANGUI010000035.1 GCA_947457025.1 Flammeovirgaceae bacterium
ATAAAGGGTGTGCTGAAAATTTCCTTCAGCAGGATTTAAGCCAGGATCATAAATAGCATTAAATGGATCGACCAAAGGATCGTTACTTTTTAGATAAAACGGCTTCATGCGGTTGATGCTGGTGAAGTCTCTGGGGTCCCCGTAATCATCAATCAGAAAGTCGTTCCAAAAGGAGATTAGCAAGTCAAAATCTTTTGAGAAAAATGTTGATGCAACCATTGCACCGGTCGGGCTAAAGCCCCCTCACCAACACCTGCAAGGTAGAGCGCGAAGATTGCTCTAACACCAGCCCCGGCATGCGCTGGTATTTCGCCTGTGTGGCGGCATCGTAGTTCTTTACAGTAATCAGCGTTAGAGGGGTGTTGTAATATACTTCAAACTGCTGGCTGAGTTCTTCAATGAGGCGAGTTACTTTTTGCTCATCGTAATCGGTGCAAAATGAAAAACTGATAGCCGAATTTTGCATGAGGTTGATCTTGATGCCCAGCCGCGACACTACCGAGAAGACAAACCCCAATTGCTCCTCCGTCACGAATGAGTAGTCGGTTACCTTACAGGAAATCAGGCATTGGTTGTCCTTGAATACGATCAATGGCGGCAGGAAATCCACCCGGCCCTCGCGGATTCGGGTACCCGGTAAATCGGGTTGAGCAAAACTCCTGACGAAAAGCGGAATCTGCCGGTTTGCCAGTGGCTTAATGGTTTTCGGGTGAATGACGTTGGCCCCGTAGTAGGTCATCTCCGCAGCCTCCCGGAAGGGAAGTTGATCAAAAACGACGGCGCTTGGCAACCGCTTGGGGTCGGCATTCATTACCCCCGGCACATCCTTCCAGATCGTAACCGATGCCGCTGCCAGTAGGGAAGCAAATATGGCGGCACTAAAGTCTGAGCCATCGCGCCCCAGCGTTGTGGTTTCTCCTTTCTCCGTTCGTCCGATAAATCCCTGGGTAACAACCCATTTGTATTGGGCCAGGAGATCGGTTACCACGTTACGGTTTTTCTCGGTCTCCTTCCAGCGCACCTTGCCTTCGCGAAACGTGCCATCTGTACGGATCACCCGCCGGGCATCGAGCCACGCCACCGAAGCATGGTGTAACCGCAAATAATGGAACAAAATGGTGGTGGATACCAACTCCCCCACGCTCACGACCTGATCATAAACGAAGTCATAAGAAGCTTTGAGTGCCAGGTGCGCGGGTAAGCCATCGAAATACGCGGCTACCTCGGCAAACACCGGATGAGTGGTCGGAAAAAGCGCCAGCAAAATATCCCGATGGTTTTGGTGAAGGGTGTTCAGCGCGGGGCGATAGTCTTCGCCACGCACACTCAGCGCCAGCACATGTTCCAGAGCATCCGTGGTTTTACCCATAGCCGAAACTACAATCACCAGGGGTTCATCCGCGTAAGCGAAAAGAATCCGCCCTACATTGCGAACGCCCTCAGCCTCCCGTACCGAGGCGCCGCCAAACTTAAATACCTGCATCAAAATTGTTTCAAACGATTGCGATTATATTTGTCGAAGGGTACTTATCCCCCGTTATATGTCCCATCAGCCCCGCAGCATCGAAGAGTCGCGCATAGCGCAGCCCATCGGCACCACGCTCGATCGGTTCATCAAAAATAATCAGGATCAGTTTGCTTTCGCCAGTGGCGAGCTTTCGCAACTGCTCCGCGACATTGCGCTGGCCTCAAAAGTGGTCAACCGCGAAGTGAACAAAGCCGGATTGATCGACATCATGGGAGCCATCGGCTCGCAAAACATGGCCGGTGATCAACAGCAAAAGCTGGATGTACTGGCAAACATCCGGTTCACCCGTGCCCTGATGAAGGGGGGCGAGGCGTGCGCGATTATCTCCGAAGAAACAGAATCGTTTGTCGACCTGAACAATAACGGAAAATATGTCATCGCAATCGATCCGCTGGATGGATCCGGAAACATCGATGTAAACGTCTCCATCGGCACAATTTTTTCAATCTATCGCCGAAAATCGCCCGTGGGCCGGCCAATCCAAACCATCGATATCCTGCAGCCCGGTGCAGACCAGGTCGCAGCCGGCTACGTCCTCTACGGTTCCTCTACCATGTTGGTCTACACTACCGGGCACGGAGTAAACGGGTTTACGTACGAACCCACTCTGGGCGAATACTTCCTTTCTCACCCCAACCTGCGCATGCCCACAGAGGGAAAGATTTTTTCGGTTAACGAGGGTGGCTACTTTTCCTTTCCGGAAGCCGTTAAAAAGTACCTCGCGTATTGCAAAGAACAACAGTACACCGGCCGATACATCGGTTCGCTCGTGGCGGATTTCCATCGCAACCTGCTAAAGGGTGGCATCTACATTTATCCGGCCACCGCCGCGAGCCCCACCGGTAAGCTGCGGCTCATGTATGAATGTAATGCGCTGGCTTTGGTGGCCGAACAGGCAGGCGGCAAAGCAACCAATGGCACAACCAGAATTTTAGAAATTCAGCCCGAAAACCTCCACCAGCGGGTTGCATTTTATGTAGGTTCTCCCAGTATGATCGACCGGGCCATGCAGTTCAACTTGGGGTAAATAATTGATTATTTGGTTCTTAACAGACAACTAAAATTTGTTTAGAATTATTCTAAATAGTTTGGAGGGTTGAATTCCGTCGGCCATTTTTGCATTGTTAAGAATAATTCTAGATAACAATGAACAAGAAATTTGTTGCCATTAACTACATCGCTTGCGAGCAACATTACCGCCAGCGCTTCGAAGAGCTTTTTGCTACCCGCGCTCACGCCATTGACCGCATGCCCGGTTTTGTGGACATGCAGGTGTTGCGGCCTAATCAGGATGGAGAGTACCTGATCGTCAGTCACTGGGAGTCGGAGGATGCGTTCAAGTCGTGGACGAATTCACCTGCGTTTTTGGAGGGCCACAAGCGCGGGTTTGAAGACCTCCGCAAAGCAAAAGAGCGAGGCGAGCAAGCGCCCATGCGATCATCGTTCAAAACCTACGAGGTGATCGCCAGGTAGGTGCTATAGGTTATTGTGGTTCGGTGGCGGCGGGTGCCGCATCGGTGAAAATGGCCGGCGCGAATTGCTTCAACTGCCTGTACCATCGAACCAGTTTCCGGATGTCGGACACGTACACGCGGTTTTCATCATACTCAGGCAGGACGGACTTTAGAAACGCCTTCAATTCGGCCCCGTCAGCGTTCGCATCCACACCCGGGTCATCTTTAAAATCTGCATGTATTTTTTGTAACACATCGCGTAATGCCACCGTGCCTTCTTTGGTTGTGGTGTAGACCGAAATCTCCTGCAGCACGCTCAACCGGTGTTGCGTAGTGGCCACCAATTTTGTACGGGCATCATCAAGCGACTCGAGAATGGCGCCGCCTTTAGTAGAACCGATGATTCGGAAAAGGCCGCTTTTTCCGGAGATAGTAGCAATTTTACTCAGATCCATACTTGTATTCGATCGCAAAACTACGAATTATCCGCACGCTGCATGGCCTGCTGCAGAAAATCGAGTATGGCCTCCCGGCCGGCTCTCTCAGATGCGGATGTCTCAAAACAAACCGGCAGTTCCTCCCACGTCTCGCGGAGTTTTGCCTCCCATCTCAAACGGTTTTTATGCCATTCCTGACGCTTCAGTTTGTCGGTCTTAGTGAAGACCAGCGCCAGCGGCAACTGGTGCTCGCCCATCCATTGGATGAAATCCACATCGATCTTTTGCGGCTCCAGGCGACTATCAACCAACACAAATGTGCAATAAAGATTCGGGCGTTTCAGCAGGTAATGTTCAATCATGGTGCCCCAGGAAGCGCGCCGCGTGCGGCTGACGCCGGCATAACCATAGCCCGGCAAGTCAACCAGATACCACCGTTCATTGATTAAAAAGTGATTGATCGTCTGCGTTTTACCTGGTTGGGCCGAGGTTTTTGCTAACCCTTTTCGCTCGACCAGCATGTTAATTAGCGAAGACTTGCCTACGTTAGAACGCCCGATGAAGGCAAACTCTGGCAGTACCGGATCGGGGCACTTACCAGGGCTGGTGTTACTCATTACAAAAGTTGCCGAAAGGATCTTCAAGGTACTTCAAGTGTTTATTTAAGGGCAAAATACTAAGATTGTAATGTTCCGACATTTTTGCGATCGAGAAACCCCTTTTTTTCAGTATTTTTTCTACCTTGCTTATCCTAAACCAAAGTACTAGATCTTCCATGGCACCAACACCCAACTTCAAACACTGTGTTGCCCGATTCGTTCGGGTGGCCGGCGGTGTGGTGCTTTTCTTCTGCGCCACGACTGCCGTCGGTCAGCAAAAGCAGGACAAAGAACTGGCTGTACAATATATAGAACTAGCTAAAGAAATGCTGGCGGGGTCGCAGGCAATTGATGATGCCCGCGACAACATGGTAATTGCTGCGGAAACCGACACATCGAATGTTACCGCGAACTTCGAAGCAGGCCATCTGCATATCAAAACCATAGGAAAAGACAGGGCCGTTAAGTTTTTTCTGCGGGTGTACAGGCAAGAGCCTGATTATCGTTTTGATCTGGAGTATTGGATTGGCGCGAGTTATCACTTCGGGTTGGATTTTGACAAAGCGCTGGATTTTTATAACCGCTACAAAAAGCGCCTCGAAAGCAAGCCGGATTATATGGGGCGTGATAAGGTGGAAATGAAAGAAGTCGAGCGTAAAATTCAGGAATGCCAGTGGGGCAAAGAATTTGTGGCTAACCCCGGAAATTATTCCATTGTAAATATCGGCCGGGAGATTAACAGCGAGGGTGAAGATTACGCACCCGTTCTCTCCGAAAATGAAAATGAAATCATATTCACCAGCCGCCGGCGTGATGGCAACCTGAACGAGAACGTAGACTTAGACAACATCCCGTTTGAAGACATTTTCGTGGCGAACAAGAATGGCTCCGCATGGTCGCGCGCCAGCAACATCGGACCACAGGTGAACACCCGTTTCCATGATTCAAACCTGGCGCTGAGTCCCGACGGAAAAACGCTGTTTATTTATAAGGACGAAAATAGCGGAGATATTTATACCTGCACCCGTAAACCGGATGGAACCTGGACAAGCCCCGAACCTCTTCCGGGTGTTATCAATTCAACCTACCGGGAAGGTTCGATATCGATTACCGCAGACGGTAAGACCCTCTACTTCGCGAGCGAACGCCCTGGCGGCTACGGTGGAAGCGATATTTATGTCTGCACCCAGGACGCGCGCGGTGAATGGACGCGCGTAAAGAACCTCGGGCCGGGCATCAATACCGATTTGGACGAAGAGGGGCCATTTATCGACCATGACCAGAAAACGCTGTACTTCAGTTCTCGGGGGCGCAAAGGAATGGGTGGGCACGATGTTTTCAAAGCTCAGGTACTAAACGCTGACCGCAACGAATGGAGCGAACCCGAAAACCTCGGCTATCCGATCAATACACCAGATGATGACATCTATTTTGTAGCGACACGAGACGGAGAGCGAGCCTATTTTTCTTCTGTTCGGGAGGATGGCTTGGGATATAGCGATATTTATACCATTACGGTAGCACCTGAAACGATGCCTACAGTAGCCAAAGCACCCCCCGAACCGGTAAAAGAGGTTAAACAGGAAGAAACCCAACCCACACCTACTGAAAAAAAGGAAGTGTCACGCGCAGTTCAGCCGCTGAAGTTGATTGTATCAGTTGTGGATGCCGAAACAAAAAAACCTTTAGATGCCAAAGTGCGCCTGCTGGCACTCCAAGACAACACCGTTCCGGGCGCGACGCGCGAGGGCGGCAACTATCTATTTTCGATACGCACGGAAAATCAACAAGATTACCGACTGTCAATAGAGCGCGAGGGATATGTTTTCTACAACCAAACCATAAGCATAGCCGGTGCTTCGCCCCAACAAAGTACCCGAACAATAACCATTGAATTGAAAAAAATCAGCGTGGGTGTTACCGGTATTCTCCGAAACATCTATTTCGATTTCGGGCGTTCAACGTTCCGCACCGAATCGTATAGTGAGTTAAACAAACTGGAAGCGATGATGAAGCAAAACAGCGGCGTTGCCGTTGAGATTACCGGCCATACCGATAACGTGGGAAGTAAAGCCTGGAACCAGCGCTTGTCACTCAATCGTGCCAAAGCAGTACGAAACTTTCTGATCTCAAAAGGAATTGACGGACGTCAAATCCAGACGCGCGGCTTCGGTGAGGATAAGCCGATGGCCAGTAACGACGATGAAGAAGACGGGCGCGCTCTTAACCGCCGGGTTGAGTTTCGCATCACCGGAAATTGAAATTGCCTCCCCCCTCTGTCTTTTTTTCTCAATCCGATAAACCCGGCAGGTAGGCCGCCTGTTGTTACGTTGAAATAAAAAGTATGACTGTAGTTCCATATAAAGACCAGGCAACCGGCAAGAAACAGCAGGTAGCGCATATGTTCAACAGCATCAGCCCGCAGTATGATTTTCTGAATCATCTGCTAAGCCTGGGCATCGACATCCATTGGCGAAAGAAGGCTATCAAGATGTTGCGGCAAAATCCACCTGCTACCATTTTGGATATTGCCACGGGCACCGGTGACTTCGCGTTGGAAGCCATGAAACTCAACCCCAAAAAAATCATCGGCCTTGATATTTCCGATGGAATGCTGGACGTTGGACGCACAAAAATCCGGAGCCGGGGATGGGCCCAAACAATCGACATGGTGAACGGTGACTCAGAAAATCTGCCCTTTGCCGAAAATAATTTTGATGCCGTCATCGTTGCTTTTGGCGTGCGGAACTTCGAAAATCTTGAAATGGGCCTCAGCGAAATGCACAGGGTACTGAAACCGGGTGGCCGGGTCGTTATTCTTGAATTCAGTAAACCGCGCCATATCGTCATGCAGTTTTTCTACGGCTTTTACTTCCGGGCCATTTTGCCCTTAATTGGTCGGCTTTTTTCCCGGCACCGAACCGCCTACACCTACCTGCCCGAATCCGTAAAGGCCTTTCCCGATGGAAATGACTTTTTAGCTATCTTGAAAAAAATCGGCTTCCAGAACACCTCATGCCAGCCCCTCACGTTTGGAGTAAGTTCGCTCTACTACGCGCAAAAGTAGGCCTGACTTGTCTGCTGGCGCTCTCGGGCTATCTGGCCCAGGGGCAGGCTTTTAGATGGGCCCGCCAGCACAACCCCCGTTATGATGAACGGGTGCTCTCATACGGCTTTGTTCTCGGTTTGCACACCAGTGCCTATCAGTTGCAGTACAGTGATCGGTTTGTCACGCAGGATTTTGACACCCTGCATTCCGTTGTTACCCCTTTTCTGCCTGGCTTTTCATTGGGATTTCTGGTCAACTTGCGCGTTAATCCCGACCTGGACCTACGCCTCATGCCAAAGGCAGGGTTCTACAATCACCGCGTGGAGTACCGGTTTACAAACCGCACGCTGAAGGAACAACTGATCGAAACAACACTGCTTGAGTTTCCATTGCTGTTGAAATACAAATCCACTCGGCGCGGAAATGTGCGCATGTATATGGTAGGCGGTATCACACCGGCGGTGGAGCTATCCGGAAAGAATGATGTGCAGGGCGGAAGTTCCGCCTTGGATATCCGTAAACAAAACCTGAGCCTCGACGCGGGTCTGGGTTTCGACTTTTACTTTCCCCTTTTCAAGTTCTCTCAAGAAATCCGGTTTTCACGCGGTATCACCAGTATGCTCGGCTCATCGCCCAGTCCGTTTTCGGAACCAATACGCAGACTGAATACCAACACCATCTCGGTTTACATTATTTTTCAATAATATGGCATCCCCCATCATGCTCATCACCGGGGCCACCTCCGGCATTGGCGAGGCAACCGCACGTCTGGCAGCGCAGCAGCACTTTCGTGTGATTATTTGCGGCCGCCGCGCCGAGCGGCTGGAGAAACTCAAGCACGAGCTCGAGGCATACGCAGATGTGATGATGCTTTCCTTCGACGTGCGCAACCAGCAAGAGGTTGCGGCCGCCATTCACGCCCTACCGGCAGCGTGGCAACCCGTAGACGTGCTCATCAATAATGCGGGAAATGCCCATGGCTTAGATCCCATCCAAACCGGAAAAATCTCCGATTGGGATGCGATGATCGATATCAATGTAAAAGGATTACTCTACGTTTCGCACGAAGTCATCCCCGGTATGGTAGCGCGCAAGCGTGGGCACATCGTCAACCTGGGTTCTATCGCGGGCAAACAGACGTACCCCAACGGTAATGTGTATTGCGCCAGCAAATCGGCAGTAGATGCGTTAACCGATTCCATGCGCCTGGACTTAAATCCTTACGGGATAAAAGTTACCGGCATTCATCCCGGTATGGTCGAAACCGAATTTTCTTTAGTGCGGTTCAAAGGCGACACCCAGCGAGCCGACAAAGTGTACCAGGGGCTTACGCCGCTTACCGGCCAAGACATTGCCGAACTTATTCTTTTTGTAGTTACCCGCCCGGCACATGTAGTCTTGGCAGACATTCTCGTGCTCCCGCTGGCGCAGGCTTCAGCCACGGTGGTTGCAAAAACGAGCGATTAGCTACGCATCAACCAGCGTGGGGCTTAAGTATTTTAAGTATGGTTTGATGCGATAAGTGTCAACTTTGGGTTGTGTTCTACACATTAGAGTGTTAGTCAGATCATGAAATAAACGTTCTTAAGAATAATCGTTGTTCTTTTTATACTAACCGAACTCGCTTAACCCTCTTGAACTTGTAAATAATTAGGTTATTAAACTACTTCAATTATGATTTCGAGAGGACTTCTATTAGGACTTGGGCATTTTGGCTTATTTCTGATTTTCTATGTTTTCAGGTTTATACCAACCAACTGGAACCTATTGCAAGCTGTGAAATTCGGGTGGTTCCTGATTTTTATGGTGTTTGCCTGCCGCACTTATTTTGAGGTACCTAGGTTGTCTCACAAGATTACCTTGGTAACGTTAATTGGCATAGTTACCTTTTCATCGATAATATTTAACGTATCTCAATATGCATTTAATACGTGGTATGATGATCAGTTTCGATATGCCCGTGGCAAAGCTCAAATAGAGCAAATAAACGAGCGACGCGATCGTAGAAATTTACCCCACGAAGTTTTTGACCAAGCGAAAGTAGACGCTCAACATCATCCCGAACAGTACTTTTACAATGTGGTCAACACCTCGGTTGCAAACGTACTGATGATACTGTTACTGTATCCTCTTGGAATTCTTTACTGGAAGATCAGGCAGGAATAGACACTCACGGGCTGTTATTGAATAGTATTCGCCATGAGTTTTTGCAATACTGCGGAGTTGATTTCATGACCCCCCTCAAACAAAAGCTCTGTTGGCTGAATTTTTAGTTGGTCGAGAATTTTCTGTGATTGTGCCAGCCGCTCGGGCGTTATAAAAGGGTCTGCTGTTCCGCGCACCATTACTGTTTGTTTGTTTGCTAATACTCCATGAGCCGCGTCAAAATCCAGATCATCGGGAAAGATACCGGCCCACAGAATAAGCCGATTAAACCGGATCTCGTTGCTTACCGCCCAACGCGCGGCAGTTGCGGCCCCTTGCGAGAAACCCAAAATTGTGACACACCCCAGGAAACCGGCGGGTACAACCTGCCGGTAAATGGCATGCAGGTAGTTCAGATAATTGGCAATGTCGGTTAGACGCTCTTCGCGCGTCATCCAACTAGCTCCCACGCGGCTGGGTAGTCCGCTGGCCCGGTGTTCCACATCTTCCAGGTAGAAGCGGTGTAATCCTTCGGGAACAACAATAACTGCACCCCGATCGGCCACAACTGCAAATTTCTTACTAAAGAACGTAGATAATTGACCATATCCATGTAGTACAAACCATACATCGCGTGTACTATGGGTAACCTCTGCTGACTGTATATACCTCCCCAGAAAAGGAAACTCAATATTATGTTGCTCCATGAAGTTTCCACATTTGGAGGAGGGGGGAGCAACTTATTCGAAGGTCATCGTTTAAAGCCGAGGGCGCTTCCGCCACAGCGGGAACCCGAACCGTCAAAGGTGTATTGTATATAATACGGACCGGTAGCATTGCAGGGAAAGGCGATGGCTGTTAGGAGCTGATTATTGAATTTATTGGTGGCTACCTTGTTGCGGTTTTGATCAAAAATACTGATCACAATACCGTCAGCCTCTTTCCCTCCGGAACAGACGTTAACCATATACTGGGTGCCCTTAGCGAAAATATACGAGTACTCCACCTTATCTTTTTCGCCACCATCAACTTTGTAGCTTTTCAAGAAATTAAACCCATCAGAAAGTTTCGAGATACATGAACTACTCAAATTCTCTGCATCGCACTGTCCTGACAGCGGTGATACCGTAAAACTGCAAACCAAAAGGACACCAAAAAATAAAATCAACTTTTTCATTATCTTGATTTTTAAAAATGCATTGTTTAAACTAAACGCCTTTTTCCAAACTCCAAACCCAAACCATGCCATCTAAGTTTGGCAAATCAGCTAATTATTTTTGCTCTGATATCATTGGTGATCGTGCGGATATTCTCCACATCTTCGTCTGTGATATCAATCGTAGTAGTACTATTATCTTCGATGACGGCAACACCGTTCACAATTTTCATCGTTGATTCTTTATATGTGTAGGTGATGTTGATTTTTTTGAACGCACCCTCAAGCTGCCGCATATCCTTCAATAAGAGTGCCATGTTTTCGTCGCCCTCGTAGAACGAAAGCAGCAGTAGAATCTGTTCCAGGATAATCTTCTGCTCTCCTATCTTTTCGGTGAGTTCTTTGTTTTTTGGATTTTTCAAAGCCACCTGGCAGGTAATCTGCATAGCCTCAAGCCATCCCCCGGTGAGCAACAGCACACTCAAATTTGCCCGGCTCTGGGTCTGTAAGTGGTGATTGATGCTGTTGAAATTTTGTGTGGTGATTAACAACAAGGAATCAAGGTTTTTGCTATTCGATGCCAG
>CANGUI010000036.1 GCA_947457025.1 Flammeovirgaceae bacterium
TAAAATAGTTGCCTGAATTATTGAACATTTTTGACTACAGAATGGCTCACTGGGTTGTGGCTATGATAATGAAGGGCTTGTTGTGGTTACCTGCTCTAGGGCGTGGGCCATACAATTCGGTTTTGGAACCTTATTTCTGTTTATATTTGTTAAAGAGAATGAAAAAGACGGATATGATCAAATACCTACTTGTTGGTGCTGTTTCGCTGATAGCCCCCTTGGCTTGGGCTCAGGAAAGTCAGGCAACCGTAAACTGGCTTTCGTTTGAACAGGCTGTTGAGAAGTCAAAAACTGAAAAGCGGAAAATCTTCATTGATGTGTATACCGACTGGTGCGGCTGGTGTAAGGTAATGGATAAGAACACTTTTAGTGAACCTCTTATTGCTAAGATTCTGAACGAAAAGTTTTACCCGGTAAAGTTTGATGCCGAGCAAAAAGAAGATGTTGTCTTCAACGGAAATACGTTCAAGTTCGTCGCCTACGGAAACAAGGGGTCTCACCAACTGGCCATGGCCCTGCTCAACAACCAGTTAGCGTACCCAACAGTTGTTTTTCTGGATGAAGAGTTTCGCATGATTCAACCCCTTCAGGGTTACCAAAAGCCACCAGAATTTCACAAGATAATTCAGTATATAGGTTTTGATCACTTTAAGACAATCAAATGGGAAACGTGGCAGATGAGTTACAAGTCGCCATACGAAAGTGCCCCGGCTGAGAAGCAGGGGTCTGGAAAGTAAGACAGTGGCCGGGAATTCCGTTGCAGGTAAATGTGATGCAACGGAAATTGTTGTTGCTAAACGCTCTCTTAATGACCTTCTTTTTTCGTTTTCTGATAGTCAATGAAACCCATAGCCGATGCAAAGCCAATTAGCACGGCAACGATGGTTACAAAAAGATTGGCACCATCTCCCACAGCTTGTTCAAACATATTTTAACAAATTTTTCTCAAAACTAATGCATTCATTAGAATCTCAAAATGGGTTACTTGGTTTTGTTGGGTGAGTGACGGCTTTTTGTGGGCAGATAGAAACGCTGTTTGATTGTCCTGCCACAAGTTGGAAGCTCTGCCAGATATAGACCTAATCCAATGGATAAATTGATTTTCTTGCTCACCGCCTTCCGGCTTTCGAGCGGGAACTTCCCTTTCTGCGGCTGCCAAAGTTAGTTGGCAGATAGTATTCGACTTTAGCATTCAACAGCCAGTAGCTGTCTTCTCTTTCAGGATTACCCCTTTTCGATCCTGCCTCAGCCAAAGGGAGGCCAATTTCTGGTCTACGATCAGAAAGGGCTGCCGCGATTGGGTCAGAGAATGCCGCAGGGCCCGGGTGCGTTGTGCTCACATCATCGAGGTAGTCGGTAAATAATTTCCGATAGCCGCCTTCAACAACGACGTCAATCGCAGGTGAGATTCGGAACCTAACACCCGCACCAAAAGGGATGGCCAACACCAAACGACTATACGAAACACCCTCTGTCTTTAGAGGCTGAAGCGCATATTTTGTGCCCTGATACTTGGTTGTAGGATTAAAGTAAAGCATTCCAATGCCACCAAATCCATACACATTGAAGGGTGGACGTTGGTAAAAAAACTTTCCCTTCTGAAATAAACTGATCTGGCCAGTTAGGTTAACCTCAAAGTTATTGGATGAGAATGAGAGATTTCGTTTTATTCGACTGACATCATCCGCCAAGTCATCGCTTCCGCGTAGTTGGAACCATGTTAGTTCAGTTCGGACGGCGATGCGCTGAGAAACACGGTACTTTAAGCCGCCAACTAGGTTGAGTTTGGCATCCAGATAATCGCCCGGGTTTGCCAATTCGCCCATGTAGGTCGCTACCCCGGTACCGCCGGATACGATCAGCGAACGCTCCCGTCGGATGGCATAGAAACTTTGGGCGTTTGATTCAAACGTAGTGAGCATTAGAGCCAAACCACTGAATATCAACCAACCTGAACGCAACATGCCTTAAAGGTAGAAAATATCTTGATGATTCTTTATCCCAGAACTTCCTTTATTCTGGCCGCTGCCTCTTTAAGCAAAATGGCCGAGTGCACCCTCAGGCCCGATTCGCGGATTATTTTCGCCCCTTCTTCGGCATTTGTGCCCTGAAGGCGTACAATAATCGGAACGGGAATGTTACCTACTTTCTTGTAGGCTTCAACAACTCCGCTTGCCACACGATCGCAACGCACAATTCCGCCAAAAATATTGATCAAAATGGCTTTAACGTTCGGATCTTTCAGAATTATCCGGAAACCGGCTTCTACGGTTTCGGCACTGGCCCCACCGCCAACATCCAGAAAGTTGGCCGGCTCACCGCCAGACAATTTGATGATATCCATAGTAGCCATAGCCAAACCGGCTCCATTTACCATGCAGCCAACATTACCATCCAATTTTACATAGTTCAAGCCCGACTTACCGGCTTCGACCTCCAGGGGGTCCTCCTCAGTAATATCCCGCATCTCAGCCAGTTCCTTATGACGGAAGAGGGCATTATCATCAAGATTCACCTTGCCATCAACTGCAATGATGCGATTATCGCTGGTGCGCAGAACGGGGTTAATTTCAAACATTGAGGCATCAACTGCCATGTAGGCGTGGTAGAGCGCCTGGAGAAACCGGACCCCCTCTTTGTTCGCATTGCCTTCCCAGCCCATAGCAAAAGCAATTTTTCGTGCTTGAAACGGTAACATGCCAACGGCCGGATCAATCCATTCCTTGATAATTTTTTCCGGATGCGAAGCAGCTACTTCTTCGATATTCATGCCCCCTTCTGTAGAAGCCATAATCACCGGACGCGCTTTGGCACGGTCGAGCAAAATACTCAGGTAATACTCTTTCGGCTCTGACTCTCCGGGGTAATACACATCCTCCGCAATCAACACTTTGTTGACTTTTTTGCCGGCAGGCCCGGTTTGGAGGGTAACCAGGGTTCCTCCCAGAATGGCTTTCGCTTTATCGTGCACTTCGTCCACGCCTTTTGCTAGGACAACCCCGCGTGATCCTGTTTCCTGAATGGTGCCTTTCCCGCGGCCACCGGCATGAATCTGCGATTTTACCACAAACCACTTGCTGCCCGTCTCCGCCTGTAGCTCTTTGGCTGCCGCGGTCGCCTTATCGGGCGTGTCGGCCACAATGCCCCGCTGGATCGCAACGCCGTACTTGCTCAACAGTTCTTTTGCCTGGTATTCGTGAATGTTCATGGTATTATTTTGGAGGCAAGCTACTTTTTTTAACCTTTAATTCAAATTCTCAATTCATGCTTAAAGCCCAAGGTATTCGAAAGAAATATGGACAATTGGAAGTTCTTAAAGGTGTTGATCTGTCGGTTTCTCGCCGCGAAGTGGTAGCACTCGTGGGGGCCAGTGGCGCGGGAAAAAGTACCCTGCTGCACATCCTCGGCACGCTTGATCGCCCCGATCATGGCAGCGTGGAAATTGACGGGCAGTCGGTATCTAATATGCCCGCCCCTGATGTCGCAACCTTCCGGAACCGTAGAATCGGATTCGTATTTCAGTTTCACAATTTGCTACCCGAATTTACCGCCCTCGAAAATGTGATGATGCCTGGCCTGATTGGCAAGCGCCCTCAGGAACAAGTGCGCGCTGATGCCGAGAAACTTTTGAATCGCCTGGGCTTACAGCACCGGGCGGAACACAAACCTGCCGAACTGTCTGGAGGCGAGCAGCAACGCACCGCCGTAGCTCGCGCCCTGGTAAACAAGCCGGTGTTGGTGTTTGCAGACGAACCGAGCGGTAATCTCGACTCAAAAAATGCGGCCGAATTGCACCAGCTTTTTTTTGAACTACGCGCTGAGTTCGACCAGACTTTTGTTATCGTAACCCACAATCACCAGTTCGCAGCCATGGCCGACCGCACAGTCGAGATTCGCGATGGTCAGGTTGCCAGTTTAGGTTGAACACCATTACGTTAAGTCGGATTGCGAGCTGCTTTTTTGTTACAAGTACTTCGGAGACTTTTGCAGAACAAGGGCGTTCGCCAACCATTTCCCACCGGGCCAAGGGCACCCGCTGTCAGGGTGTTTGGATAGCAAAGGATTCGTGCAGTTGATGAGTAACGTCCGACAGGATTTTGGTTGGTGTCAGATGTAGGGGTTCTTTGTTGGTGATGGTTTTTGATGTTTTACTACAAGGCTTCGGCATGAATTCGTCAGTGTGGCAATACTTCAGCTTGTATTTCAGCGCCCTCGGCCAGCAAGTTGGATAGAATGCCGGTGATCTTCATGGAGACAATCTCGTTGATAAGTAGCGGATCGTAAGGAGCCCGTATTCGCACATAATTCTGCGAAAAACCATGCATGTAGCCGTCTTCCACGTCATTTTCGAAAAGAACGTTCACTATTTTTCCCTCCTGCGTGTTGTAAAATGCACGGTTTTTCTTGTCGGATAAGATGTGCAGCATTCGCGAACGCTCTGACTTTTCAGCCCCTCCAACTTTATCGGGAAGGTCTTTCGCCAGCGTGTGGTCGCGTTCCGAGTACGAAAATACGTGGAGGTAACTTATATCCAGTTCATTCAGGAAGCGGTACGTTTCAAGGAAATCTGCTTCTGACTCTCCCGGGAAACCGACAATGACATCCACACCAATACAAGCATCCGGCAATGCTGCCTTAATTTTTTCAACCCGTGCAGCATATAGATTTCGCTGATAGCGCCGTCGCATAAGTTTCAGCATCCGGTCGGAGCCGGATTGCAACGGGATATGAAAATGAGGTACAAACCTTTTCGAATGTGCAATCCAGTTAATAATTTCATCATTTAGCAAGTTGGGTTCAATTGAAGAGATTCGAAATCGTTCGATATTCTCCACGTGGTCAAGTGCCCGAATCAAATCGATAAACCGTTCTTCCCGGCGGCCCTCCCGGATGCCAAAGTCTCCCGTATTCACGCCGGTAAGTACAATTCCTTTCCCCCCCGTAGCAGCAATTTCCCGGGCAGATTGCACGATGTGTGCACTGGTATCGCTACGGCTCGCACCACGGGCCCTTGGAATCGTACAAAAACTGCATGAGTAATCACAACCATCCTGCACTTTCAAAAACGTACGGGTCCGGTCGTTTAACGAGTAGGACGCATTGAATCCGGTAGCCGCCTCCACCTCCGATGCCAGTACCTTGGGTGCCGCAGGCCGCTCGAATCCCTCCAGTAAATCTAAAAGTTGAAACTTCTCGGCAGCGCCCAGAACAGCGTCAACTCCGGGGATGTCAGCAATCTCCTGCGGTTTCAATTGCGCATAACATCCTACAATGGCGATGAATGCGTTGGGAGAGATAGCCCTAGCTTCGCGCACCACCTTGTGACACTTTTTATCCGCGTTTTCAGTTACCGAACAGGTATTGATCACGAATATGTCTGGTCGATTTGTAAAATCAACCTTTTCAAAACCTTTCTCCTGGAATTTCCTGGCAATTGTGGATGTCTCCGAGTAATTCAGTTTGCAACCGAGTGTATAGAAGGCCACTTTTTTCATCTAACCGCAAATATACGTCTTCGGCAAATTTCGGCTATGGTTACCGGTTTCGCCCGCGCCTCAGCGGTTTGCCTATTTGTACAGTCTCCAACGGTACTTGCCCTGTCAAGCAAGCGCAAGGTGCTCTTCGAATCAGGTTGGTAAGTCTTGAGAAATCGCTGCTATTGCCTTCTCCAACCCGGCGCTGACCAGCTCAAATTTTGTGGTGTCGGATAGTGGTGCTTTGACGCTGATATAGAATTTTATTTTAGGTTCCGTTCCCGACGGCCTCACAGAAATTTTGCTTCCATTTTCAGTGTAAAATTGGAGAACATCGGAGGGCGGCAAGTGGATCGGTTTTTGCAATCCGGTCACCACATTTATCTCGACCCGAGACTGATAGTCAAGTAACCGGATCACCCGGCTGCCTCCTAACGTTCGGGGTGGACGTTCGCGGAAACTTCGCATCATATCCTTGATCTGCTGCTCCCCCTCAGCTCCCTTGCGCACCAGATTGATCAGACCTTCCCTGTAGCATCCAAATTCAGCGTACATATTCAATAACCACTGGAAGAGCGTCTGCCCATCGGATTTTGCTGCTGCTGCCATGGCGGCGAAGAATGCGCACGCGCTGACGGCGTCTTTGTCGCGCACAAAATCACCCACCATGTACCCATAGCTTTCTTCGCCCGCGGCAACGAACTCCTCTTTCCCCTCTTTTTCACGCATCAGTTCTGCGATGTATTTAAAACCCGTGAGCGTGTTATAACACGTGATCCCAAAATGAGAAGCCATGTCGTCTACCAACTCTGTTGTAACAATTGTTTTCGCGAGATACTTTCCTTTGCTGTCCGACAAATTTTTGAGAATAAACCACATCATCAGGCTAAACGCCTGGTTGCCATTGAGCAGGAAGAACTTGCCTGCTGCATCTCTTATGCCAATGCCAACACGGTCTGTATCGGGGTCCGTTGCCATGACCAATTCGGCATTTTCCTGCGCAGCCAGTTCCAACGCCATGCGCATGGCGGATTGTTCCTCCGGATTTGGTGAATGCACGGTAGGGAAATCTCCGTTTGGAGTTTTTTGTGCTTCAACAACTTTTACATTGGAAAAACCAAGAACCTCTAGGCATTTGGGGACCATGGTGATGCCGGCTCCGTGGAGGCTTGAATAGGCCAGTACGATGTCAGGATGTTGATGAATTGCTGCTTGTCGCGGGATGAGTTTTTTCACCGCCTCGTAGTAGGCTGTTTCCACCTCTTCACCGATGGGGTGTATTATTTCGGGGCGCGCATTGAAGTTGATTTGGTCAAAGGAGCGGATGGCATTTACTTCTTCGATCACGCGCTGATCGTGCGGGGGTACCAACTGTGCTCCGTCTGCCCAGTAGGCTTTGTAGCCATTGTATTCTTTTGGGTTATGGGAGGCGGTGATGACGACACCAGCCTGGCACTTTAGGTGGCGGATGGCAAAAGACAGCAGGGGAGTTGGGCGTAGTTCCGGGAAAAGGTAAACCGTGATGCCGTTGGCTGAGAAAACGCCCGCAGTAATTTCCGCAAAGGTTCGGCTATTATTGCGACTATCGTAAGCAATGGCCACTGCAACAGGCTTTGAAGCGTAGGACTTCAACAGGTAATTAGCAAATCCCTGGGTGGCGGTGCCCACGGTATAGCGATTCATACAATTGGATCCGGTGCCCATAATGCCGCGGAGGCCCCCTGTGCCGAACTCCAGTTCTTTATAGAAACGGTCAATCAAA
Organism: Flammeovirgaceae bacterium; assembly: GCA_947457025.1. Classification (GTDB taxonomy): domain Bacteria; phylum Bacteroidota; class Bacteroidia; order Cytophagales; family Cyclobacteriaceae; genus ELB16-189. Next base: position 7,237 of record CANGUI010000036.1, read on the forward strand.
TCTTTGGTATCAACAGCTGCAAGAAGGCGTTCGATTTCCTTGCGTGTTGCAGCGTCGATATTGGCACCCATCCATTGTTTTGCTCTTTTTTGGGCTTTTTCAAGTAGTGATGTCTCCATGTTTCAGCTTGTGGATAAGAAAAATTTTGCTTTCCGGGCACTTTTTTTTGAATTGGCAATATATTTGTTTTAGTAAAAATAAAACTAACCCAATTTTATGAACATGAAGTATTTGTTTGCCGTTGGAACACTGTTTGTTGCTTCGGTGGCGATGGCGCAAGAGTACAAAATCATTACGACGGTGGAGTCGATCGTGCCTGCCGGTATCGGTCGTTCGCGCATGAGCGAGGCAAAAGAGACGGCTGATTATAAAGCACTCACCACTTCGCGTGTAAAAGGCACTAAGAGCGACATGGGAGACGTTAAGCGCGATGACGTAAAAATTGATGCTTTTGATGAAACCAAGTTGCTTAACTTCTTCAGCATCGCTGGTATCAATTTCCAGAACATCGCATCCAACGATGCCGTCGTTTCAAGCAAATTGAGTGATATGGCCCGCGAGGGATGGACGCTTGTATTTGTAACGAGCGGCGTAGAAAGCGATGGCGGTAAAGACGATGGGAACGGAATCTTCATCACGCGCTACGTTTTCAAACGCTGATGCACTCCTGACGAATAAAAAAAGACCTGCTTGCAGGTCTTTTTTTTTGCTCATTTTCAGAGATTTCCGCGGGCTTCCTGCTCTCGCTCAATGGACTCGAACAAGGCTTTGAAATTTCCCTTGCCGAAGCTCTTCGCCCCATTTCTTTCGATAATCTCAAAAAACAGGGTGGGCCTGTCTTGCACGGGTTTGGTAAAGATTTGCAACAAGTAGCCCTCCTCGTCGCGATCGATTAGAATATTCAGTCTTTTTAGCTCGAGCAGATCTTCCTGGATTGTACCCACGCGCTCCATGACCGTATCATAGTATGTTTCCGGCACGTGAAGGAATTCGACCCCGTTTTTCCGGAGTTGCGCTACCGTACTGACAATATCGTCCGTTGCAATTGCGATGTGCTGAACACCGGCACCTCGGTGGAATTCAAGATATTCTTCAATTTGCGATTTTTTCTTGCCGGCCGCAGGTTCGTTGATCGGAAATTTGATATACCCGTTGCCGTTCGAAACGACCTTCGACATCAGGGCGCTGTATTCAGTAGAGATGTCCTTATCGTCAAAGGTGACGAGCAACTGAAATCCCATCACAGTTTCGTAAAAATTTACCCATCGGTTCATTTGCCCCAGTTCCACATTACCGACGCAGTGATCGATGTGCTTTAAGCCAACCGGTGAAGCAACAAACGTACTGGTTGCGGCCCGATATCCTGGCAAAAAGATGCCGCGATAGTTCTTTCGCTCCACAAAAACGTGTAGCGTATCGCCGTAGGTTTTTATGGCAGACGTAACCACATGACCAAATTCATCTGCTGCTTTTTGCGGCGACCAAGCGCCTTCTGCTCCCCGCGAAGTTGTCTCGTGAAACGCCTGGGTGGCATCGTTCACCCAAAGTGCCAGCACCTTCACTCCGTCACCGTGTTTATGTACGTGTGCTGCTATCGGGGAGTCAGGCTGCAGTGAGGTGGTGAGCACCAGCCGTATTTTACCCTGTTGCAGAACGTAAGAAACCCGGTTGCGTTCCCCGGTTTCGGGCCCGGCATACGCGGCTAGTGTAAATCCGAAACAGTGCTGGTAGTACAATGAAGCTTGTTTGGCGTTGCCAACATAAAGCTCAATGTAATCTGTGCCATTGATGGGCAGAAAATCCGTACTCATTGTGGTATTGATCTCTCGTCACAACAAAGGTATAATAATTTAATGCCTCAGGTTTTTTATTCAGCTCGTTTTCAATAATCTTGGAGAAAAATTGGGTATGGATCTTCACGCTCTGGATAATGCCTTAAAAAAAATAGCCCGCTTGCGCAATGAACTGGCCAAACTCGACTATAACAATCCCAAATATGATGAGGTAGAGGAAAACTTGCACGAGCTGGAAGATGCGCTGCAAGACGAATATGGTGATTACCTCGAAAACGTGCTGCAAGGCGTACACGATGAATATTGCCCCGATAGCGATGTACTCCATCCGGTAGCCTACCTGGCCAAAACTTACCTGATCGAGGGCGATCAGTTTAACGCATCTAATATGGAAGGTGTATTCGTGGAAATGGATGACTATCCCGGTAAGGAAACAAAACTGGTCTTAGTACCAGGGCCGGTACGGGTCGTTCTGAATGTTGGAAAGGACCGCCAGGAAACTGTCTGGAAGGCGGGTTAGTACCCAAGTTTTTCCCTTACCCGGCTCAACACGCCACGGGCAATTTCGGTAGCCCTTTTTTCACCTTTCTGCAGGCGGGCTTCCAGTTCGCCGGGGTGGCTCATAAGGTAATTGAAGGCATCCCGTTCTTTGGCGAATCGTTCCCGGATAACGTTAAACAGCGCCTGCTTGGCATGTCCGTATCCAAAATTACCTGCTTCATATTTTTTTCGCAACGCTTCGGTCTGCTCGGCAGTGGCAACTAACCGAAATAATGCAAACGTATTATCCTGATCTGGATTTTTGGGTGCCTCTAGCGGGGTAGAATCGGATACGATAGACTTGATTTGTTTTAGTAATTCATTATCCGGGAGAAAAATATCGATTGTATTCCGATAGGATTTACTCATTTTCTGTCCGTCGGTGCCGGGAATCATCACATCTTCTGCGATCCGCGCTTCGGGCAGAACAAAGGTTTCACCGTACTGGTGATTAAAGGAAGCCGCAATGTCGCGTGCAATTTCGAGGTGCTGTTTTTGATCTTTTCCTACCGGCACAATGTCAGCATCGTATAAAATGATATCGGCTGTCATCAGTACTGGGTAGGTAAACAAACCCACGTTCACATCTGAAAGGCGGTCTGATTTATCTTTGAACGAATGGGCGTTACTGAGCATCGGAAAAGGAGTAAAACAGCTCAGGTACCATGTTAATTCACACACTTCCGGAATGCGGCTTTGCCGGTACAAGAGATTTTTTTCGGTATCAAAACCGCAGGCGAGCCAGGCGGCGGCAACCGCCTGCACGTTCTTTTTCCGTTCTGCCGCATCTTTGATGGTTGTGAGCGAATGCAGATCGGCAATGAAAAAAAAAGATTCGTTGCCCGGTGTGCGGGAAAGTGTGATAGCCGGTAAAATCGCGCCAAGCAAGTTGCCCAGGTGAGGGCGTCCGCTGCTTTGGATTCCGGTGAGAATTCGGGTCATAGCGCTGCAAATAAAAACAGGTTGCCCGAATTAGCCGTATTTTTGAGCATTATTTTATATGATCCGGACGATTGCTTTTTGCCTGATGGTAGGGCACGCCCTGGCGCAGCAGGCGGACCCTTTGTTGTTTCAAAATAAAACTCATGATTTCGGTAACATCCAGGAACGGGAGGGAGCCGTACAGCATACCTTTAATTTTGTTAATAACGCCGGTCGCACGTTTCGGATCCTTTCTGTGCTTCCGAGCTGTGGGTGTACCACGTCGGGCTGGAGTGACCAGCCTGTAGCGCCCGGGAAAAGCGGATTTGTAAAAGCTGCTTTCGATCCTA
>CANGUI010000037.1 GCA_947457025.1 Flammeovirgaceae bacterium
CCAAGGATGCCTCGCCAAGAGGCAAAACCTCTGATGAAGAGTCTGCCAGAAGTAAAAATTGACGAAAACTTGCCAAAAAAAAACAGAATCGAAAATTTACTTCGCAAAAATCGGGTTATTAGAGACCCCCTTAATTTAACTTTTCAACGGCGCGCCAATAAACGCGTCAATACCATCTCGGTTCAGCTCGTGCAATACGCAGGCGAGGGCTGCACTGTCGGTTGAGAATTCATCGTCATACACCGTACTGTTGCCGTGCGCGTCTACTACCTGTAGCGACCACGCCGTGCCGGGGAGGCGAAAAATTTCAATGTTTACCGTCTTGCCATCGCGGGTGTAGGGTTGGCTCAGGGGTGAATCTATAAGGTCTTTTTCGTTGAAATTACGCCCAATTTCCATGAGATCTTCAGTTTTAAAATTATTGTAACGTGAAGGTAGCAAAACAGCATAAAACCAGCTCTTACTGTGATCTGGGAGCGGGGTGGGTTGAGACAGTGAATAATTCGGATACGTTTGACCCACCCATTTCGGGAATGGTTTGACCCACCCCTTTGCGTGGATCTTCTTCCACGCAGCCTCTCCCGTAAGGAACTCCGCGGTCACGATAGCTTCATATAGCGTCCTCGGCGATGAATAACGATAGCGTGCAAATACTGAACCTAAACACGTCAAGCTTCCTCCACGCCCCGGGTGCGCAGGAATATCAGTATCTCTGATTAATTTGCCCCACCATGCCACTCGTTACCTGTTTTAGACCGTGACCCAACACCTCTCCCGCCAGCTTGGCCTGCTTTCCCTCGCGGCCACGGGCATCTGCTCGATGATCGGGGCGTCCATCTACATCGTGCCGTTCATGGTGCAACGCCATGTGCCGGGCATCGGGCCCTATGTGTGGGTTGCGTTTCTGCTCGCTGCCGTGCCCGCTTTGCTGGCGGCGCTGGTCTATGCCATCCTCGCCTCCGCCATGCCGCGGGCGGGCGGCAGCTATGTGTTTGCCAGCCGCGGCCTGCATCCGTACTGGGGCTTTGTGGCCAGCTTCTCGCAGTGGTTCGGCCTCTGCATGGCCATCGGGGTGGTGTCGTACGTTATCGTCCCCTTCCTGCGCGACATCGCAGCTGCGGCCGGGTGGGAAATGCTCGCCACCCGGCTGGAGGTTCCGGCCGTACGGCTCAGCATGGCGCTGGCGCTGCTGTGGGTATTTGTGGGCGTTAATGTGCGGGGGGTCAGCGCCTACGAAAAAACGCTGCTGCCCCTCATGGCGCTGATGTTTGTGCTGGGCTTCATCGTGATCGGCATTGGCTTCTGGGTAGGGCAGCCACAGTTTGTGGCAGCCCTGCACGAAAAAAATCAGGTTGTGCCGGCCGCGGGCGCGGCTTTCTCCTGGCCGGTGGCACTGTCGGCAGGGGCCGTGTTGTTTGCGAGCTTTATCGGCTTCGATTCCATTGCCCAGGCAGGTGGCGAAGCACGCGAACCGGGCAGGTTGCTGCCGCGCGCCATCGGGCTGGCCGTGCTCACCGTGAGCGGATTTTACTTCCTGTTCACCGCTGCCGTGTACCACACGGTGCCGTGGACGTTTGTGGCAGCCGAGGCCGAGCGCACGGATGTTTCGGCTGCCGGCCTGCTGGCGCCGGTAGTGCCGGCCGGGCTTATCGTGTGGATCATGTGTGGCGCTGCCGTGGCGCTCACCAACGACCTCCCGGCCATGCTGCTGTCGGTGTCGCGCCTGCTGTTTGCGTGGGCGGCAGACGGGGTGTTTCCCAAAAGCCTTGCGGCCATTCATCCCGTGCGCCGCACGCCTCACCGCGCCCTGGTGGTCAGCGGGCTGATGGCCTCACTCGGCATTCTGGGCTGCCATTTCGCGGGCGACTTTTTCCTCGGCGTGGACATGCTGGTGATCGCCATGCTGTTTAACTTTTTGCTGATGTGTGTCACCGTGATCTCCATTCACCGGGTGAACCCCACCCTGGCGCAGCACATTACAGTGCTTCGAAACCGAACCGTGCAAGGGCTGGTAGCGGGGATGGGCATCGGCACGCTCACCTTCTTTTTCATGATCCACGTGCAGCGCGACCTGTCGGCCGACCTGCCCTGGTATTTTCATTCCACCTGGATGTGGCTGCTGGTCATGGCCGCGGGCTCGGTTGTTTTTCTGATCAACTATCAACAAATCAAAGCCAGTGGCCGGGCCACCGAAATCTTCACCAACTTACCCTCCGAATGAATACGCTTGCCCTCGCCCCCGGCCTCTCGATCTCGCGCGTGGTAAACGGACTCTGGCAGATTGCCGACCGGGAACGCCACGGACAGAAAGTTGATCTGCACGCAGCGGCCGATGCGATGCTGCCCTACGTGGAAAGCGGGCTCACCACTTTCGATATGGCCGACCATTATGGCTCGGCCGAAGAGATCGTGGGCACATTCCGGCAACGGTACCCCAACCAGCGGGTGCAGGCCTTTACGAAGTGGGTGCCCGAACCCGGCCCCGTGACGCGCGAGGCTGTAAAGGCGGCGATCGATCGCGCCTGTGGGCGCCTGCAAACTGACTGCATCGACCTGATGCAGTTTCACGCGTGGAGTTACGCCCATCCGTCGTGGCTGGATGCGCTCTTTCTGCTTGCGGAAGAGAAAGCGGCCGGCCGTATTGCCCACCTCGGGGTGACGAATTTCGATACGGCTCATTTGCACATCGCGCTGGCGAGTGGCCTGCCCATCATCACCAACCAGATTTGTTTTTCGCTGCTGGATCAACGCGCGGCAGGTGCGATGACCGCCTTATGCCAACGCTATGGCGTGAAGCTGCTGGCCTTTGGCGTACTGGCAGGCGGATTTTTGTCGGACACGTGGCTGAACAAACCCGAGCCGGTTTTGAGCGAGACGCTCTCGTGGAGCCAGATGAAATACAAGCGTTTTATTGATGTGGCCGGCGGCTGGGAAAAATTTCAGGCGTTGCTTCAGGTATTGCATACGGTGGCGCGAAAACACGGCACAACGATTTCGACCGTGGCGGTGCAGTGTATGTTGCAGGAGCCGGCTGTGGCTGCCGTAATGGTGGGCACGAGGCTGACGAGCGCTGCACATATCGGTGAGAACAACCGGGCGCTGGCACTTTCCCTCAGCGCCAGCGACCTTGAGGCGATCCGTGCGGCGCAGGCAAACTTCAGCCCTGTTCCGGGAGATTGCGGAGACGAATACCGCAGGCCACCCTTCCTTACTGCATCCGGTGATTTGAGTCATCACGTTAATAGCTTCCCCAAGCCCTACCCCGTGAAGACCGACGCCCGGGGCACAGCACATGCGCTGAGCGGCACAGTGTGGGAAGATCTGGCAGGCTTCAGCCGGGCGGTGCGCAAAGGCAATCGCATCCTGATCTCCGGCACCACCTCTACCCTTGGGAGCCGCGCCGTGGGAGGCCCTGACGCTGCAGCGCAAACTCACTTTGTTATCGATAAACTGGAGGGCGCCTTGCAATCGCTGGGGGCGACACTTGAAAACGTGGTGCGCACCCGCATTTTTATCCGAAACATAGACGATTGGGAAGCGGTTGCCCGCGCCCACGGCAGCCGCTTTGCGCACATACAACCCGCCAACACGATGGTGCGGGCTGACTTGATCGGAGACGAATACCTGGTGGAAATCGAAGCGGAGGCGGATGTGTAACGGGCAGGTGGCGGCCTCACGTTTTGGGGAGGGTGCACCCGCGTGAGTGATGCGGAGGGCCTGGCCCCGCTGCAGGCGGGGCGGGAGCGCAGCGAACCCCGGAGCAGCACGACCCCGAGGCACGAGGGGGCACGCCCCAGCAAACTATCGGGCGAACTTCGCCTTCAGCTTTGCGAGTTTTTCTTCCATGGATTCCTCCTTTGGGGCCGGGCGGTGGGGTTTGGCTCTGGAAGGCCTGGCCTCCTTGTCTGCCGCCGGTTGTCCGACAAACGGGTCCGTTTTCATCGACAGGGCGATGCGCTTGCGGGGGACGTCCACTTCCACTACGGTGACTTTCACTTTCTGCTGCACGGCGATGACCTGGTGGGGATCTTTTACGAAGCGGTCGCCCAGGTGGCTGATGTGCACGAGTCCGTCCTGGTGTACCCCGATGTCCACGAAGGCGCCAAAGTTGGTGACGTTCGTGACCACACCCGGCAGCACCATGCCGATTTTCAAATCGCTGATTTGGGTTACGCCCTCCTGAAAAGCGAAAAGTTCAAACTGCTCGCGCGGGTCGCGGCCCGGTTTTTCCAATTCTGCCAGGATATCGCGGAGGGTGGGCAAGCCGACGTCGGGGCTGACATAGCGCGTGAGGTCGAGTTGCTGGCGGAGTTCGGCTTTAGTCATGAGGTCTTTTACCGAACAGCTCAGGTCTTTGGCGAAGTGTTCCACTACGCCGTAGCGCTCCGGATGCACGGCACTGCTGTCGAGCGGATTGGCCGCTTCGCGGATGCGGAGGAAGCCTGCACACTGCTCGAATGCCTTGTCGCCCAGGCGCGGCACCTGGCGGAGGTCTTCGCGGCTCCGGAAGGGCCCGTTTGCCGTGCGGAAGTCCACGATGTTTTTGGCCAGCGCGGGGCCGAGGCCCGACACATAGGAGAGCAATTCGCGGCTGGCGGTGTTGACCTCCACCCCTACCGAGTTAACACAACTGATGACCACATCATCAAGGCCACTCTTTAACCTGAGTTGGTCGATGTCATGCTGGTATTGTCCGACACCGATTGATTTGGGATCGATTTTCACGAGCTCAGCCAGGGGGTCGGTGAGGCGGCGGCCGATGGACACGGCGCCGCGGACCGTGAGGTCATGATCGGGAAATTCCTCACGTGCGACCTCGCTGGCCGAGTACACCGATGCGCCACTTTCGTTTACTACCACAATCAGGATGGTGCGCGGCAGCCCGATGCTGCGTACAAAAGCTTCTGTCTCACGGCTGGCGGTACCATTGCCGATGGCGATGGCTTCAATGTTGAAACGGGTGCACAGGTCTTTCACAACTGCCGCTGCCTTTTGCACCTCGCGCTGCGGCTCGTTCGGATAAATGACGGTGTGGAACAACAGTTCGCCCTGCGCACCGAGGCACACCAGTTTTGTGCCGGTGCGAAAACCGGGATCGAGTGCGAGCACGCGCTTTTGGCCGAGGGCTGGCGCCAGCAACAGCTTTTTCAGGTTGGCGGCAAACACCTGGATGGCTTCGGCGTCGGCCTTCATCTTGGTTTCCAGGCGAATTTCCGTTTCAATGGATGTTTTGATCAGCCGCTTGTAGCTGTCGTGCAGGGCCAATTCCAATTGTGCGCGGGCAGCGGGCGTTGCATCTGGCCGGATGTACCGCTCGTTCAATATGCGCAGGGCTTCGTCTTCGGGCGGAAAGATGTCGAGCAGCAGAAAACCCTCCTTCTCCCCCCGCCGCATGGCAAGCAAGCGGTGCGACGGCACTTTGCTTACCGCTTCGCTGCATTCAAAATAGTCTTTGAACTTCTGCGCCTCCGGCAAAGCTGCCTTGGCTTTGATGACGGACGTTTGTAACACGCCGCGCTGCCAGAACAGCTGGCGGATCGCCTGCCGTGTTTCCGGATTTTCGCTTACCTGCTCGGCCACAATGTCGCGGGCACCCTCGAGGGCTTCTTCGATACTGCCCACACCCAGTTCCGCATTGACAAAGGGAGCGGCTTCCGACGCGGCGTCGGTGAACAGCTGAGCAACCAGCAACTGCGCAAGGGGTTCCAGTCCTTTTTCGCGCGCGGCCGACGCACGCGTTTTGCGTTTGGGTTTGTAGGGCAGGTAGAGATCTTCCAGGGCTGCCAGCGTCTCGGCCCCCACAACGGCGGCGATCAGGTCGGGCGTCAGCTTCCCCTGCTTTTCGATGGAGTTGAGAATGGCTTCCCGCCGCTTGTCCAGTTCGAGCAGTTGCTCATGGCGATCGCGAATGGCAGCCAGTTGCACCTCGTCCAGGCTGCCGGTGAGCTCTTTGCGGTACCGCGCGATAAAGGGAATGGTGGCGCCATCGGCCAGAAGGTTAACGACCGTTTCGACCTGACGGGCGGTGACAGCCAGTTCGGTGGCTATACGGGCAATGTTGTTCATGAAATAAAAATCCGGCTGCGAAAATATTGGATTTCTTGATGTGGCAGGGTGAATTGGAAAAATTATTGGCAGACAGTTTAACCTGGCTCAATATGGTTAAAGGTTGCATGCTGCCGGCCCTTGCCGGGGCTCAGTCAGGTCTACACGTTGCTGCGGGTCTCCGCGGTTCAATTTCGGGGCGTAGCATACATTTGTGGAAACATTTTGGGCTTCCCATTGATTTTTTTATCACATTTTAACAACTCAATAACAAATCAGGAAGTAGAATAGCGTGAACTTGCGCACATCAACACTCATGAGCATGAAAAAAATAATCACAGTTGTCATTGTACTATTCGCGGGAGCGCTCGGAATCATACTTTTTAACAAATACCGTATTGTGGTACCCCCCGTTGATATTACCCGCAGTGAAATCGGATGGTCGGCCAAAAGCGTCAGCGACACGCACGTCGGCAAAATCCAGCTTAAAGAAGCAGAGGTGAAACTTCAAGGTAACCAGGTTGTTTCCATTCGGGTTGTAGCCAACATGAAGAGCATTACCGTTGAGGACATCACCGATCCGGAGCACAACCAGGACTTTGTCCGGCATATTACCACGGAAGACTTCTTCGAAGTGGATAAATTTCCGGACGCAACATTTGTCTCCACGGAAGTGAAGGCCGCCGGGGCCGGCGAATGGGAGATTCGCGGAGACCTGACGATCAAAGGCATCACCAAGCCGGTTTCGTTCACTGCCACACCCGCAACTGATGGTGGCGCCCTGCAGGCCACGCTGCCTGTCGACCGGACAACCTTTGGCATTATTTATGGCGCGCGCGGTCAGCGCGGGTCGGAGAAAGACTGGTTCATTCATGATGAATTCACCATTACCGTGAATCTTCGGTACAGTGGGCTATCGCTTCAGCAGGATTGAAACGTAAGTAGGCTTTCAAATCAGAAGGTGAGCTTGGCCCGCAGGAAACCACTTTGTGTAATGGGTTGCAACCGGTTGTTTAGTTCGGCATAGAAGGCCTGCCAGATGATGCTCACATCCCAGCGGTCGCTGGCGTTCCACGAAAAAGTGGGCAGCAGAATGACGAGGTTGGTGCCCGCACCATACACCACGCCTAACGACGCCGAGACGAGCGGTGAGATTTCTTTTCGAACGCCGAGCATCACGTTGTAGGCGGTAGGCATCGGGTTGCGGGGCGACAGCGTGAAGTTGACTGTTCGCCAGTCGGACACCGGTTCTTGTATTCCTGAGCTGTTCCACAACACGCTGGCGTTAGCGTACCAGCCATGGCTGAACATGTAATCCCACTCGGCCACACCATTGAACTGGTCCGTGCTATCGGTCGGCAAGAAGTACTGCCATTCCCCTTTAAAGCCCACCTCGCCCAGGCTGCCGGCCCAACCTGCTCCGGCTGTCCATTCGCCATGATAAATTCCGGTATTGAATTGAAAATCATAGCGCTGGCGATTGAAGAAATAGCGAACCGCCGCCACCGTGGATCGCGGAGCGGCCGACGGACTTATCGCTATGTCGATATTCGCTAAGTCGTTGATAAAATATTGGGCTTTTACAGCATCGGCTCCGGGTCGCTCCTCATAGTCGAAGTCGAGGAAGTTGAATGCGTTGAATACATCATTCGGATTCCAGGTGGTAGCTATTCCCCAGTTGATGCGTTGCCGCCCTGCACGCAAGGTCCACTTTGCCGACTTGTACTCCACCCAAAATCGCTCCACATTGGTCACCATGGCGGATTGGCTGCCCTCCCACCATGTGAAGGACGCGTTGACACGCTCGTTCTGATTGCGCAACTGTTGCGTAAAGCCGGGCGTACGGCTCACCACATCGCCCCAAAAAATGCGCGTCCGGAATTCGGCAGCTGCGGATACTTTCTCCGCGGGTGTCCACTTCACGTTCAGGCGGTTGTGGATGAGGTTGTTGTACTGCGTTTGCTGAAAGGGTTTGCTGTGCGAAAAATAGGGCATCTCCTTCAGGTAGCCCCTCACTTTCCAGGCAGTAGGTGATTGTTCCTCCTGCGCCATAGCCGCCATGCCGGAAAATACCAGCACGAAAGCGGCCATACTATACGAGCGGAATACATCCGAACGGGACATATCAGGTTGACGTCACTTTAACCGGTGCTGTGTCAGACGTAATCTTGCCATCCACGAGCGTGATCACCCTGCGGGCGCGCTCGATCACACGCTGGTCGTGGGTGGAAAACAGGAAGGTGATCTGCTCCTCCTGATTCAAGCGAAGCATGATGTCGAGGAGGTTAGCAGCAGATTTTGAGTCGAGGTTGGCGGTGGGTTCATCGGCCAGGACAAACTGAGGTTTCGAGGCAAGGGCACGTGCCACGGCCACGCGCTGCTGCTGGCCACCCGAAAGTTCAGCCGGCCGGCTGTTCAGCTTATCGCTCAACTGGATTTCATCAAATAATTGCTTCACGCGTTGGTCGCGGGCGGCTCGCGGCATGCGTTGGAGGTGCATGATCAGTTCCACATTTTCGCGGGCGGTGAGTACCGGAATCAGGTTGAACGACTGAAACACAAAGCCGATGTTGTGGAGGCGGAAGTCGATCAGCTTACTTCCGGACAACTTGGTGATGTCGATACCATTTACCAGGATTTCCCCCGAGTCGGCCCGGTCGAGGCCACCGATCAGGTTGAGAAGCGTAGTTTTGCCTGAACCGGAGGGCCCCACCAGCGCAGTAAACTCTCCGCGCTCCAGGTGCACATGAACGTTATTCACCGCATAGACGGGTATGGTTTCCCGGTTGTATACTTTACTGATGTTGTGCGCATCGATGACGGTTTTACCATTCATGGCAGTGGGGTCTGAGGGTGGATTTATTTTCTCAAGGCTTCCGTTGGTTTGAGATTCAGAGCACGCAGGGCGGGCAATAACCCGGAAAGAATAGCGGTGGCCGCCACAATCATCACCAGCCCCGCGAGTTTGTCCCACGGAAATTCAGGGTACACGAGATTCTGGAATCCGAATTGCTTCATCATTTCCTGACCGAAGCCCGAGAGGTCGAGCCCGTGCCGGTTGAAATACCGGATCAACAGAAATGAACAGATCAACGCGACCGGTGATCCCAGCAGCGTGAGGAAAATCGTTTCATATAAAATCAGCAAAAAGAGCCGGAGTTTGTTCATGCCCAACGCCACGAGCATACCGATTTCGCGGGTGCGCTCCAAAATGGCCATCAGCATGGTGTTGACGATCCCGAAGGCCAGGGCGAGCATGATGATCACGAGAATGATATACGAATACTGATCGGTGGTGCTCACCATCAGATCCGTTTCGGGGGAGATCTCTTTCCAGGTTTCGACCCGGAGGTCCGGAAACATTGCGCTGAAGGCGGAGGCCGTGGCATCCAGCTCTTCATCGCGGTGGAGGATCACGGCAAGTTCATGGATTTGCCGGCCGGTGCTCAGCAGCCCGGACAGTTGCGCGCGCAGCAGGTAGACGGTGCGTTCGTCAAACGGAGCGTTGTCGGACTCATAGATGGCCACCACGCGAAAAGCGGCAGCCACCATCGTGTTGGCGGTATCCACGAACGTGAGTACCACCTTCGACTTCAGCTTGAGTTTCATTTTGTCGGCCAGCTTCTTTCCAATCACAATCGGGTGGCGCGTTTGAGTATCAAAATAGCTCCCTTCCCGGATTTTCTTATCAAGTTTAGAGATGGCTTGTTCATCCGCCGGATCGATGCCATAGATATTGACACCGGCGCTGCCTGACGTAGTTGTCAACATGCCAGCCGTAACCACACGCGCGGCTGCAGCCTGTACGCCGGGCTGTTGCCGGATCTGGTTCAGCGCCAGCGTATCGGCAATTGTGTAGGCCGGATGCTGGTCATCCCGGAAGTGCGGATGATGCAGTTGAATGTGACCGGATTCCCGGTCGATCACGGTCCGAACCTTCGCATGGATCATACCCTTATACAAAGCGAGTATGCTGATGCCCGCCATGAGTCCGAGCGCAATCGAGGCCATGATCACGAGGCTGCGCCCCTTGTTGCGCCAGATATTCCGCCAGGCCATTCGCATCAGCATCGTCATGATCTTTTCATGGATTTTGCCACATCCAGGCGCCAAACGCTCCACACCGGGTAGAGTGACAATGCGAGTCCGATGCCCAGCACCACAACGGCTTGCCAGATAAAATGCTCGGGTTCCGTTGAAGCGGGCAACACCGCTTCAAAACCGAACCGCTCGTATGACTTCTCCAATTCACCTGAGAAACGGATCGGATGTACATGCAGGTAGTACACCACCGGTATGCTGCACAACATGCCTGCCACGCAGCCCGACATCACCGTCAGTACCGATTCAATCACCAGCAAGGTCATCATGCGCCCTTTCTTCATGCCGATGGCGAGCAGCATCCCGAACTCGTACCTGCGCTCGATCATCATCATCAGCAGCGTACCGAAAATACCCATGGCCACGAGCACGTACAAAAAACCGAGGAAGACTTTTGCGTTACCGGTGTCGGTGGCGATGTGTTGTTTAAGGTCGGGCATGATTTCTTCCCACGAAATCACCTCATACTGCGGTGGCAGTTCGGCCTGCAAGCGGGACTGCACTGCATTGAGATCGGCACCGGGTTGCAACACCAGCACATAGGAGGTCATCAATCCTTCCGCGCTAAACATCTGCTGAGCCGCCCGCAGCGACAAGAACACCATGCGGTCGTTCAGGTCGGGAGAGCCGTAGCGCACCAGGCCGCCA
>CANGUI010000038.1 GCA_947457025.1 Flammeovirgaceae bacterium
GTCGTTGCGGCTGTATGAACCCAAGAAGCTAAGTTCACGTTGTGGTTTCTCAAACGTTTTCGTGTGGGTTATGCTTGCATCTATCGTACCCGATTGCCCAACGGTTTTGTTATTCGATAAATTTCTAGAGTTGGGATCTACTAAATCGTTTATGAATGTTTCTGACAAAAGATTATCCTGAAAATTATTGTTATTGCGCGCGCCATAGCGAACCGAAGCGGCAAGAGAATTAAATTTGTTTATGTCATAATCCCAGCCAAGCGTATAGTTGCCAAAAATTCCTTCGGTTAGGTTTTCGCCTTTTTGTATTGTTCTTCTTTCTGTTCCAGAGCTATTTATTCTTTGATCGTTTTCAAATCTACCATCAACATTATAGTTGGCACGGCCAAAACCGCCTAACGAAAAACCCATCTTCTTTCTGCGATAGTTACCGTTCAAACCCAGGTTGGAGCCGCGGTAACCCACGCCCGCATCCACGTTAAGTGTTAAGCCTTGCAGGGTGTTCTTTTTGGTGATGATGTTGATGATACCCGCAGAGCCTTCTGCATCGTACCGCGCGGAGGGCGATGTAATTACTTCCACGGTTTTGATTTGATCCGCCGGAATCTGCCGTAAGGCGTCTGCAATGGAACTGGCTACAATGGTAGACGGTTTGTTGTTGATAAGCACCTGTACGTTTTGGCTGCCACGTAAACTCACGTTACCGTCAAAATCTACAGTTAGCTGGGGTACGCGGCGTAACACATCTGCTGCATCGCCTCCTTTTGTGGTCTGGTCGTTTTCGGCATTATAAATGGTGCGGTCTACCCGCTCTTCAATCAACTCTTTCTGCCCTTCTACTACTACCTCGTTCAATAGCTGCGATTCGCTCTCCAACTTTACTGTTCCCAGATTTAAGTCCGTACGGGCCGCAAATTTGTAGGGGCCTTTTTGGATGGTTTTATATCCTACGAAGCTAATCGACAGATTGAACTGGCCTTCGGCAATATTTTTGATCACGAACTTGCCTTTCTCATCGCACACGGTGCCATCTACAGGTTTACCGGTGGCAATGTCTAATAGTGCCACGGTGGCATACTCCACGGGTTTATTGTTCTCATCCACCACCGTACCGCTGAGGCGGCCACTGCCCTTTTGTTCGGGCGTTTGGGCGAAAAGGGTAAAAGCAAATAAAATGTTAAAAAGTGTTAAAGAAGTTCTCATGTTTAGAATCAATTCGCAAAACAAACCTTAAACAACGTACAATGTTCCGGGCGGCTGCCTGAAATCCATCGGAGGCTATGCGGCCTGACAACAGGTAATTTTTCTCCTTTCAGCGTTATTATCGCCTACCCCTGTTGCCGTCCCATCGCTGAAAATATTCCTTCAAATCCTGAAGTTGAGCGGGGTCCAGGTGTCCTTCCAGCTCCACAAAGAGCGAGTCGAGGTTTTTCTTGGCCGCTTTCTCGAAGTCGAGGCGCAACGAATCGAAGCGGCTGGTGGAGCGATTCAAGATTGGTTCGAGCACAATTTTCTGGGCGTCCGTTGCTTTGGTAACCCTATACACCTTAGCAATGAAGCGCTTTTTGCCCCGATCAATACGGCCCTCGCGTTTGCCGTCTTTGCCATCGGCATCAAACCGGTGCGTTTGGCGGGCCAGTATGGCCTGACCCAACGCGCCAATAAGAATCCCGGCCAGCAGCGTGGCTACAACTACGATAATTGCTCTACGTCTTTCGCTTGTCATGTTACTATCTCGTTATGTCGTTCAAAAAATCGAATGTCAATACATCTTCGGTGGTCGTTTCTTCCATGCCCATGACCGAAGTAAAGCTCAGTTGGTCTGCCAACGCCAAATTGAGAATGAGCAGGGCTACCAGAATTCCCCACGCCGCCAACTGATACCGTTTGAAAAACAGCACAATTTGGTAGTCGATGGCATTTTTCAGGTTTTTAATGCGCTGAAGTACCGTTTCCGGGAAGAAAGGCCCAAACGTGGCGGTTTCCGGCCGCAGCAAGTGTTGGCGGATGCGCTGATAGTGCACCGCAGTGCGCGCGAACGTAACATCTTGTTCCAGGGCAAGCCGAATGCGCGCCTGTTCTGCCGGTGTTACGTTTGCATCTAGCGATTGTAAATACAATTCTTCGGGAGTAGTTGCCATACACTAATCAAGTTGTTGCTGTAACTGTTCTTTCAATTTCTTTTGGGCTCGCGCCAGGCGCGAGAGTACCGTGCCTACCGGAATACTGAGAATAGACGCGCTTTCTTCCGCGCTGTAGCCTTCTACCAACCGTAAGGTGGCTACCGCACGAAATTCAGGTGCTAACTTCCGAAATGCGAGTTGCAACGCTTCGGCCAGATCCAGCCCTTCGGGTATTGGCTGCTGGTGCGCCACCGTTTCATCCGAAGAAAAAAACCAAAAGCTGCGTTGCCGCCGCTTTAACTCGTTCAGCGCAAGGTTCATGGCCATGCGCGACAAATACGTGCTCAACGCGGCATCGCCCCGGTATTGCTCCAGCGCCTCGTAAAACCGAATGAATACCTCTTGCCCCACATCTTGCGCTTCAGCGGTAGCACCCAACATCGTCTTCACAATCCCGGCTACACGCTTTTCATGCCGACCAACAATGGCTTTGAACGCACTTAAATCGCCTGTACGGGCGCGCGCAATCAACTCATCATCGTCCAAAACTTTCATCGGGGTGTTCAGGAGTTAGACAACGGCAAGACGGGTTTTATTCCCACACCATTCAGGTTTTTTGATCATTATGATTCAGTGGACGAAAATGTACACGTGCGGTGTAAAAGCTGTTCCTTTTTGGACATCCGCTTTCTGCCCGACTTGCAATTCGCCCTAATTTCAACGGTTTAAAAATGGTGAACGGTTTTTGCACGATGGGCGGAAATCCTAACTATATGCGCACGTCATCCGCTCTTTTCATCATCATC
Organism: Flammeovirgaceae bacterium; assembly: GCA_947457025.1. Taxonomy (GTDB): domain Bacteria; phylum Bacteroidota; class Bacteroidia; order Cytophagales; family Cyclobacteriaceae; genus ELB16-189. The sequence goes on from CANGUI010000038.1 coordinate 2,930, forward strand.
CTTGTACTCACGTTCCCGCTCTGGTTCGGGCTGGGCATCGGCTTGTTCGGTTTACTGGTGGGTTTGTTGGGCGGTATGGTGGGTTTAATCTTTGGCCTGATTGGCGGCTTGATCGGAGCTGTTGCCTGGGTGATTAAAGGATTCTTCTCCTTGCTCTTTGGCTGGGCTTACGACTCGCCCTTCGACTTTGATGGCGACTTTTTTGATTTTAACGGTTGGGCGGTGGCCGCTGTGGTATTGCTGATTGTGCTGATCAGTCGCAATAAAAAATAAGGCTAATCCAACTTCAATTCCACTTTCAGCGCTTTGATGTGATTACGCAGTGCGCTGAGCAAATCTTCGTCTGCGTCCCAACGCGCGCCGAGGTAAACGTGTCCGGATTCAAGTTGCTTGAAATAGAATTTGTAGACGGGCTTTTCCGCGGGGATCATTTTCAACTGCGAAAGTCCATTGGGGTATGTGGTGGAGGCATACGCCTTTTCTTGCTTGGTAACATCGTATTGCAACACCTGGCGCAGCGCTTCTCCGCGCGCATGCGCATACTTCAGTACATAGTGAAAACCCTGGCGGCGTAAGTCACGCTCGTTTTCAGGGAGACGAACGAATTTATACCGTAGCGGATAGTACTGTTTAAAAAAGTCGCGCAAAGTCTGGTTCACCGTGGAGTCGTTCGTCAGGGGCACAGCCAGGTAGTCTACCTTCAGGTCAATGGCATACAATTCCATACGGCGCCCCACGATGAATGCGGGCAGCGCACCCGGCTCGGGGAATGAGTTGATCAGAAAGTTGGCTTTTACCTGCCGGGCCCATGAATCGCGGTATACGGTCAGCAGCAGTTCATTCAGATCGCTGTGCTTTACGTACCAAGCAGGTTGTTGGTCTTCTACCAGATTATTTTTACCGGTGAAGGGGGTGAAGTACAATTCAAAAACATCGCCCTTTTTTTCGGCCATGACGATCATGGTAACTACCCGTTCGTTCCATTCCGCCGCGAGTGCGCCGGTTATATCGGTATTGGCCAGCACCCAATCCGAAGGGTAATAAGCCACCGCATCTATACCAATCTGCTGAAATGCCTGTTGTACCTGGCTCCGTTCTTTTTGGCCGTAGGCAGAGGCATACAAAACCACCGCCTTGGCAGATAAAAGCTTGTCGGGCACGGCATCTGAAGATTGCAGCCGTTCTGGTAACACATGTAGCTGTCCGTGCAAAATATGTGGACTGCAGAAAAGCAGAAAAAACAACGTCCGAGCCATGGTACAGGTAACGTTCATGCCCGCAAGGTATTACATGCCCAAATAAATTCCATCCGGTTCCGTGCGGATCGGGAACGTCTCCACATCTTGTGAGCGCTGGTTGCATTCCCTCCCGGTGGAAAGCTGAAAGCGGTAGCCATGCCAAGGGCAGATGATCTCCCCGTACCCATTGAGGCGACCTTTGTTTAGAAGTTCTCCGTTATGAGGGCACCGGTCGCGTAAGGCAAACATTCCAGTAGTAGTCCGCACGATGCACACAGCCTTGTTTTCTACCTGGAGTGCTTTCGGCTGTTGCACCGGGAGAAAAGCCTCCGCTTCTTCGAGGGAGTTAAAAATCTTGATCCAGCGCATGGTTCTTCAGATCAAATGCAGGAGGGGGTAAAAACGATAGATTCGTCCGTGGCAAAGCATTATTTGCTGTGCGAAAAAATTTTCCAAAGCAAACAAGCATGGTGCAAAAATATCATTTGCAAATTGTCTGTACGCCCATGTAGGCTTGAAGTGGCGAGATTACAGCCCGCCCGGTGTCCGGCGGCTGCTTTTTACCTCCCGCTCTTGCCATGCAGTTTTAGCCCTTTCAACACCAAAAGTTGGGTTCAGTTCTGCAATTTCTCCTATCTTTCCCCTATGGGATGGCTGTCGCAAAAGCGAATTGTGATAATTGGAGGAACTACCGGCATCGGCCTGTCTGCTGCCCATGCGTTTGTTCGTGAAGGTGCACACATTGTAGCCGTTGGGCACACTGCCGAAAGCGCAACCTCGGCCCGTTCGGCATTGGGTGCGGCTGCGCTGGTGATGGTCAGTGATGCGACACAGGAAGCAACCGCCCAGGATGCCATTGCATGCTGCGAGGAGCAGTGGGGCGGTGTAGATGGCCTTTACCATGTGGCAGGCGGCAGTGGGCGCGCATTTGGCGATGGACCGCTGCACACGCTCTCTTTGGAGGGCTGGAATAAAACCCTTGAACTGAATCTAACGTCGTTAATGTTGTCGAACCGGGCAGCCGTTAACGCCTTTCGGCGGAACAAATCAGCAGGCAGCATCTTGAACATGACATCTGTGCTTTCGTACTCTCCCTCGCCGCCGTTCTTTGCTACGCATGCCTATGCCGCCGCGAAAGCCGCTGTGCACGGCTTCTCACGCTCCCTTGCCGCTTACTACGCACATGACAATATCCGTGTCAACGCCCTGGCGCCGGCATTGGTTGACACCCCAATGGCCCAACGTGCTGCCAACGAGCCCCGGATTCAGGCGTTCATTCAAACCAAGCAACCGCTGGAAGGTGGCCGCATGGGAAAACCGGGAGATCTGGATGGTATTGCTGTCTATTTCCTATCCGACTATTCGCGTTTTACTACCGGTCAACTTTTCTCGGTAGACGGCGGCTGGGATGTGAGCGAAGGCCAGGTGCCTCCGCCATGAAAAATGGGATTCATTTTTTTCCGCCATGCAAAGCCCTTATCTTTAAAACAAACGAATATCGACCTTTCGATTCCCTGCCATGACGAAACATGCTATCGGCATTGACCTCGGCTGCACCAACATCAAAGCAGTGTTGATGGGCGATGCTGGCGCCATCATCCGGGAATGGCGAGGCGATACCCACGAGCAGGACGATCGTGCCTGGAAGAACACCATCCGTGAGGTAATCCTCAACTTTCAGCAAGACTGCCCGGAGGTTACGGCCATTGGTCTTTCTGCCCCCGGACTCGCCAACGCAGAAAACACCTGTATCTCGTTCATGCCCGGCCGATTGCCCGGTCTTGAAAATTTCAATTGGAGTAACCATCTCGGCCAGCGGGTATTTGTACTCAACGATGCTCACGCAGCCCTGATGGCGGAAGCCTCCTTTGGATCAGCCCGCAATTTTCGGCATGCGATTCTGCTGACGTTGGGCACTGGCGTGGGTGGCGGAATTCTGATCGATGGACGCCTGTATCAGGGGATGGACCAAATGGCCGGACATCTTGGTCACATCACGGTGCAAGCCGGTACCCATCTGGCGGATGTTACCGGCATGCCGGGTAGTATAGAGGATGCCATCGGCAACTTAACCATTAAAGGTCGTTCGCTCGGAAGGTTTGAAAACACCTCGGAACTGGTTGCCGCCCACCATCGGGGGGATGCGTTTGCAACCTGGCTTTGGCTTGATAGCATTCGAAAGCTGGCAATCGCGGTGGCATCGCTCATTAATGTGCTATCTCCCGAAGTGGTGATTATCGGGGGCGGGATCTCTAAGGCTGAAGAAAGCCTGCTGCAGCCGCTGCGTGCGTTTCTGGAATTGTACGAGTGGCAGCCTGGCGGTAAAAAGACCCCGTTGCTGCTCGCTCATTTTTCGGATAATGCCGGTGCCCTGGGGGCGGCAGCTTTTGCTCTCTCAAAAACTTAACTGCTATGCATGTTATTGATCAGTACCTGGAAAAATGCCGGATGATTTTAGATGCAGTACAGCAACAGAAACTCCTGCTGGAAACGGCAGCGCGCTGGTTTGCAGACACGATTTTGGCCGGCCGGATGGTACACGTGTTTGGTTCGGGCCACAGTCGGATCATGGTGGAAGAAATGTGGCCGCGCTACGGCTCCTTCCCCGGCTTTAACCCGATTGTTGAACTATCGCTCACCTTCCATAATCTGGTTGTGGGGGCTAACGGGCAGCGCCAGGCGATGTTTCTTGAAAATGTGCCGGGACTGGCCGAACGCATTCTGCGCAATTTTGATATTCACCCCATTGACTGTGCATTGGTGATTTCTTCCAGCGGCACCAATCGAGTGCCGGTAGAGATGGCACAACTGTTCCAGCAAAAAAACGTAAAAGTTGTGTCCATTATCACGCGCCAACATTCCGAGACAAGCGACAGCAAGCGAGACGATGGCCGAAAATTGGCTGACTTCAGCGATCTTGTACTGGATACGGGCGCACCGGCAGGTGATGCGATGATACATATCCCCAACCTGCTGATGCCAGTGGCCCCCGGTTCTTCCGTTGGCGGGATCATCCTGGTGAATGCCATCAAAGCTGAAGTTGCCCGCCTGCTCACCGAAGCCGGGCAACCGCCAAAAGTGCTTGCCGCTGCTAACGTGGTGGGCCGCGAAATGGCTACCCAACTTTTTGAAAGCGCCTATGACGAGCACGCCCACCGGCTCGCCCGTTTGTATACCCATGTAGGTTCAAACCCCTGATACTCGATGCAGTCACATCCTATACGCACTACCGTCATTGGCAGCTACCCTTTTCCGGGCTGGCTTGAATTTTCTGTCCGACACTTGCATGAATTTGGAAACGCCGACCGCGAGGAACTTATCGAAGACGCCGTGACGGTAGCTATCCACGACCAGGTGGCAGCTGGCCTGGACGTGATCACAGACGGCGAACAAACACGCCTTGATTTCAACCTTTCGTTTTACGGATACCTCTCAGGAATTCGCGAAAACACGGATGCCCTGCGCAAGTTCGGGCCTCCGGCACACGACCAGCGTGGCAAGCACACGATTATTGATACGTTGTCTGCACCGCGTGGTCTTGGCGTTGTCTCCGAATTCACGCGTCTGAAGAAACTCGCCCCCGCAGGCCCCGCTCTGAAGGTCAGTATCCCCGGGCCCTACACGCTAAGCGGCCGTTTGCTGCCCAACACTACATACCACGACAGATATGCGATTACCGAAGCACTCCTGCCCCTGGTAAAAAAAGAACTGGAAGAGCTGATTGCGGCAGGGTGTACAGAAATTACCGTAGACGAGCCCTCCATGAGTTGCTACGCTTACAAGGAAGACACCCGGCAGCTCGTAGATATCTTTAATCGTACGGTTCAGAGTGTGGTGGGTAGGTGCCGGTTGTCTACTCACCTTTGTTTTGGAAATTTCAAAGGCCGGCCGGTCGGCTACCGCAGTCTCAAACCGTTACTGCCGGATTTTCTTGACCTTACGGTGGATGAAGTGCACATTGAAATGGCGAACCGCGAATTTGCCGAAGTTGAGTTGCTTGCGCCCTTTGCTGAAAAAGTGGATGTGGCCGTCGGGATTATCGATGTGAAAAACTATTACATCGAGACCGAGCAAGATGTAGTCGATCGCATTGAACAGGTATTGCCGTATGTTCCTGCACACAAGCTGGCGGTTGCGCCCGACTGCGGACTCAGTCAAACGGCACGTTGGGCCTCGCGCCAAAAGCTTTCCAACATGGTAAAGGGCGCCCGCCGTGTTCGCGCCCGTTTTTTATAGAAGCACGATGATTAAACCCCTGCGCCGGGGCGAAGACCTCGCCCGCGAAATCAAGGCTGCTAAAGCCGCCGGCGGGCCCGATGCTTTTGACGTCTGGTGGTTGGGACAGAGTGGCTTTCTGATTCAGTGGAACAAGACCTGCCTTTTGTTTGATCCTTACCTCTCGGATTCGCTTACCAAAAAATATGCGCAAACCAACCGTCCACATGTGCGTATGAGTGAGTTGGCTGTGCAACCTCATTTGCTCAACATGATTGACATCGTTACCAGCAGCCATAATCATACCGACCATCTGGATGCTGATACGCTGCAACCTTTGCTGCAGGTAAATCCCGGTATTCAGTTTGTCATTCCTGAGGCGAATCGCACATTTGTGTGCGATCGTATCGGGTGTGCTCCGGACTATCCGTTGACCCTGAAGGATGGGCATGAACTTCGCGTGGGCAACTGGAATTTTGTTGGCGTGCCGGCAGCACACAATACCATTGAGCGCAACGAGGCCGGCGCTTGCTTGTTCATGGGGTTTGTGGTGAAGTTTGGCCGTTTTTCGGTCTATCACAGCGGCGACACGCTGTGGTACACCGGAATGACTGACATCCTCAAGCCGTTTCAGGTGGATGTTGCGTTCCTGCCGATCAATGGGAACGTGCCAGAACGCGGCGTTGCCGGCAATCTAAATGCGGCCGAAGCAGCCGAACTCGGCAAACAAATCGGAGCCCGGTGTGTGGTGCCGCACCACTATGATATGTTTGCCTTCAATTCGGCTGATCCGGCTGAGTTCGTCCGTTGTTGCCAGGTATTCCAAACACCATACCGCGTGCTGCAAATTGGCGAGCGCCATTCCCTAAGGCCACATTATGATACTGACAACGGCAACGGTGAAAATACCGATGCTTTGCGGGTGTCAGACAAATAACACCTGTTGGAAGGTGCCGCAGTTATGTATGTTCCTCCAAGGCCATCTGCTTTTCGTAAAGATCGGCATACGCCCCACCCGCCCCCAGTAATTCTTCATGGGTGCCCTGTTCGATTATCTGCCCATCGTCCAGGACAATAATTTTGTGGGCCAGTTTGGCTGAGGATACGCGGTGAGAGATGATGATGGAGGTGCGGCCCTGCATGATTTTTTTCAATGCGTTTAAAATGGCATTTTCGGTTTTGGTATCAACTGCCGAAAGTGCGTCGTCCAAAATCAGAATTTTTGGTTCGCGTACGATAGCCCGGGCAATAGATACGCGCTGTTTCTGACCTCCGCTGAGCGTAATGCCCCGCTCGCCCACACGGGTGGCAAAACCCTGGGGAAATTCTATGATGTTCTGATATACGTCCGCATCCTTCGCTGCCTGGATGATCTTATCTTCGCTTGGATCCTGCAGGCCAAAGCCGATATTGTTGTACACGGTATCGCTGAATAGAAATACATCCTGTGGAACAACACCCAGTTGTGTGCGTAGGTGAATGGGGTTATAATCCTGTATGGGAATATTGTCAATCAGTAATTCACCTTCTGTGCAATCATATAATCGGGTTACCAGAGCAGATACCGTACTCTTTCCGCTTCCCGTGGCCCCGATGATCGCAAGCGACTCACCCGGTTCAATTTCGAAAGATAAGTTTTTTAGGGCCCGTATGCCGGTGTCAGGATAGGTAAACGAAACATTCCGGAAGGAGACTTTGCCCGTGATTTCGCCCCTGAGATTTTTTTCGGATACCAGATCGCTTTTAAGCCGTAAGAATTCGTTGATCCTTTTTTGGGAGGCCTCTGCCCGCTGCACGAGGCTGCTCGTATATCCGAGCGAGGTAACCGGCCAGGTGAGCAGGTTGACATAAATGATAAATTCGGCAATGTTACCAAATGTCAGCGTGCCATTAATCACCTCCACACTACCCGCATAGAGCGTGAGGATCGTACTTAAGCCGATAAGCCCCAAAATAAGGGGATAGAAAAGTGATTGAACGCGAGTGAGCTTGAGCGATTGCCATTTGTATTCGTTGCTTTCGCCGGCAAACGCCTGCACAGATTCCTTTTCGCGAGTGAATGACTTTAAAACACGTATTCCTGAAAAAGCCTCCTGCACAAAGGTGCTGAGGCGCGACTGGCTTTTCTGGATTTCTTCCGAGCGGTGCTCGATGATATTGTTTACATAGAAGATACTGATGGAAAGCAAGGGCAGTGGAATCAAAGCATACCAGGTCAGCTTCGCGCTGATGGCAAACATGATCGGGATCAGCATGATGAATAAAGTAATCAGTTGCAGTCCGTACATGATGGCAGGTCCCAGGTACA
>CANGUI010000039.1 GCA_947457025.1 Flammeovirgaceae bacterium
ACGATGATGTGAATAAAAGCCAGGGCCCTTGGTTGAATGAGTTTCCGCAAGCGGCCGGCCAGATAGGCCTTCAGGATATCGGTAACAAAGACAGTGCCCAAAAGAGCGATGAAGAAAACCAGGTACTCGCGATGCGTGGTGTAGCCATAGTTTACCGATGCCGCGCTGATCGTGGCTAACCAAAAAAGAAGCACCATGGGGCTCAGCCCGTTAATCACGAAGCCTTTGGCGATGAAGCGGAGGTGACCCCGGGGAGCCACCGTTTCGGTCAGCACAAACTTCCGGCGGCTTTTCACGGCGAGGTGATAGACTCCGAAACCGATCAACACCACTCCTCCTATCAGCGCAAGGTACTTCCTGGCCTCGGGCTGTTGAAGCAACTGTGCCAACCCGAAGTAGCCAATTGCTACGTACAGGATGTCGCTAAGCGATACCCCCAGGCATACGAGAACACCCTTCGAAAAACCTTTCTCTAAACTGGTTTGAATGATGGCGAAGAAAACTGGCCCGATCAGAAACGCGAGCACTATACCCAGTTCAATACCGTGCCGGATAATCTGCATCAATTCGAATTAGCCAGAAATTTTTTCCACTCCTCCAGTTGTGTTTTGTTCATCACCCGGGGGAATTTATTCTGCCCGCCCTGCTTGCCCTTAATTCTCATCCACTCGTAGAATTTCTCAAGGGGCAACACGTCTACCACAACTTCGCGGAGCGCAGCGGTCCGTTCCACCGCATAGTCGTCATTGAGATCTTTCAGGTAGAAATCCAGCCGGTCGCGCAACTTACTCGCGTCCACCTGGTGGTCAGTACCCACGTACCAGTGATGGGCGAACAGGGTGCCGTGGGGTATGCCGCTCACGGTAAACTCATTGATCTCCACATTCAATTCCGTGGAAACCAGTTCAATGGCTTTGTTCATGTTATCAACCGACAAGTGCTCGCCACACAAACTCAGGAAATGTTTGGTGCGTCCGGTGATCACAATTTCAGACTCCTCCAGGGACGTGAATTTGATGATATCGCCAATCAGGTACCGCCATGCACCTGCACAGGTAGACAGCAGGAGCGCATACTCGGCACCCTCCTGTACTTCCTCGATCAGGAGCGTTTCCGCATCAGGTTTGATTTCGCCGGTGGGCAGGAAATTTTTTTCATTGAAGGGTACGAACTCATAGAAAATACCATTGTTGAGCACCAACCGCATGCTTTTACGCTTGGGCAGAGCCTGATAGGCGATGAAGCCCTCGGAGGCCAGATAAGTCTCAATATATTCGATCGGGTGCCCGAGCAATTTTTCGAAACTCTTGCGGTAGGGATCCAGCGACACGCCGCCGTGTACGTACACCTGCAGGTTGGGCCAGATCTCGTGTATGTGCTTCACCTGGTGGTGGTCGATGATCCGTTCGAGCAAAATCTGCAACCAGGCTGGTACCCCCACGATGATGCCGATATCCCATTGGCGGGCATTTTCGGTAATCTCCTTTAATTTGCGTTCCCAATCGCGTGTACGGGCGATTTTTTTGCCTGGTTTATAAAAGTGCTGGAACCAAAAAGGAAGGCGGGCAGCCTGAATACCCGAGAGGTCACCTTCAAAATAATGACCACGCCGGTTGAGGTGCGTGCTGCCACCAATCATTAAAATACCCTTCCCAAAAAATTCATCAGGTAAATCGTACTTGGAGAGACTTAGTATCTGGCGGATGCTGGTGCGTTGAATGGCTTTCGTCATTTCCTTGGTAACCGGAATATATTTTGACGACGCCTCTGAGGTGCCCGAACTGAGCGCAAAGTATTTGATACGCCCGGGCCAGCATACGTTCTTTGCCCCCTTCTGCGCCAGATGCCACCACTCTTTGTAGATCTTATTGTAATCGTGAATGGGCACGTGCTCGCGGAACCGGTTGTAGAAATGGCGGTTGCCCCGGCGGAAGAAAGTCAGGATCTCCGAAAAGTTGTAGTACTTGCCAAACTCGGTGCCGTTGGCCTCGATGAGCAATTTTTTCAGTTCCAGTTTCTGGAGTTCCATGGGCGCAGAATATTCCTGCTCCAGGCTTTCGCGAAGTTTTATCCCTTTCTTTAATAATGTACCCAGGATGGCCATATTTTTGCGAGCATAAGAATGTGCCAAAGTTAGAGAATGGATATCAAAACTAACATGGATTTGTTGAACCGGGAACTGCGCCCGGCCGGGGTGCGCCTGGTGGCTGTCAGTAAGACACACGCACCAGAACGCATTCGGGAAGCATACGAAGCCGGTCAGCGGATTTTCGGCGAAAACCAAGTGCAGGAGCTTGTGCCCAAGTACGAAGCCCTCCCAAAGGATATCGAATGGCATCTGATCGGTCATCTGCAAACCAACAAGGTTAAATACATCGTGCCCTTCGTGAGCCTGATTCATGCGGTGGACAGTCTGAAGTTGCTTCAGGAAATCAACAAACAAGGCGGTAAGATCAACCGCGTTGTGCCCTGCCTGTTGCAGGTGTATATCGCACAGGAAGAAACCAAATACGGCTGGGACCGTGCGGAACTTTTGGCAGCTGTGCAGCAAGGCCTCTTCCGAGACTTGCCGTTTGTTGACATCCGGGGCTTAATGGGCGTGGCCTCGCTTACCGATCATGTCGGGCAAATCGAGGCGGAGATGCAATTGCTGGAGGATCTGTTTTATGAATTACAACACCTGACCCTGCCGGCGAATATGAAGATGAAAGAGTTATCCCTCGGCATGAGCTCGGACTACCGGATTGCGATGCGGCACGGCACCACGCTCGTTCGCCTTGGCAGTGCCATCTTTGGAAACCGAAATTATCCAAAACCATGACCGCCCGTACCCTCTGGCTGGCCGCCGCCTGCCTCGGTTTTCTGGGCGTGGCACTCGGTGCGTTTGGAGCCCACGCACTGAAAGAAAGACTCATCGCCGCTGGTCGCACAGAAACGTTCGAATTAGCAGTCCGGTATCTGACGTATCACGCACTGGCTCTTTTTGCCATCGGATTTTTGGCTGACCGATGGCCGGGTGCGGCAGTGCCTGTGGCGGGCTTGTTGCAACTGGCCGGGGTTTTGTTATTCAGTTCGAGTCTCCTGCTGCTGGCTTTGTTTGAATGGCGGGGCCTGGCGCTGGTTACTCCCATCGGGGGCGTTCTAATGCTTGCTGGCTGGGCGCTGTTGATTTACACGGTCGCAAGCGGGAAGCAAAAAAGCTGAGGAGCTCTACCCCGCTGGAATTCAACTCCAATGTGCCGGATCCAGACGCCAACTCTTAATATAGATCAGATCATCGGCAGAAACATACTGCATGGCAACCGCTTCCTCCAGCAGCGTATCAAAGTCGGAGAGCACCACCAGCGGCACGCGCGCAGCTGCGAAGGCTCGCTCGGCTTCCGGAAAGCCGTATGTAAAAATGGCGACCATGCCCACCACGCTAAACCCGGCATCTCGCAATGCCTCGGCCGCTTTCAGGGAACTGCCTCCTGTAGAAACGAGGTCCTCTACGAGTACAACCCGTTGGCCACGAGTGATCTTGCCTTCGATCAGATTACCCATGCCATGGTCTTTGGGTTTGGGGCGCACATACACATACGGTAGGTGAAGCGCGTCGGCCACCAAAGCGCCCTGCGGAACCCCGGCTGTTGCCACTCCGGCAATGCACGCCGCTTCGGGAAAATAGTGCCTTACACACCCAACAAGTGCTTCTTTGATGGACCGGCGAATATCGGGATAGGAAAGAGCAAGCCGGTTATCGCAATATACGGGCGACTTCCAGCCGGAACTCCAGGTAAACGGTTTTTGATGATTGATACGAATAGCTTCGATTTGCAGCAACTGCCGGGCAACCGCGCCCGCCGTGGCACCGTGGGTGGTAATAAAAGGCATGAGGGGCAATTTAGCGGTAAAAAACCCAACATTCCATTTGACCCTTTCCGAATAATTTATGTTTTTGCACAACGGGTTTCATGAACGTATTTATTAACGACATCCCGATTCGGATTCTGCGTCCGGGCGAGCAGCCTGACCCCGGTGAATACAATTACCTGATCGATGCGCGCAAAGAATCCATCACCAAAGCCGGGCTGATCCACCACGTTTGGGTCAATCATGCCGATACCCACCACCTGGACGTGATCCTCGACCTGATCAACTCCAAGGTGCCCTCCCACCTCCTGTCGCTCTGGATTACGGCCGAAGACTACCGGTTTCTGAAGGTTTACCTCAAACGGAAATTCAAAGTAGTAAAGGCTGCCGGCGGATTGATCCAAAAGAAAGACCGCTTTTTGATGATTTACCGCATGAAGAAGTGGGACTTGCCGAAAGGCAAAAAAGACCCCGGTGAAAAGGCGCTCCAAACGGCCGCGCGTGAGGTGCAGGAGGAATGCAACGTGTCGGTGAAAGTAGGCCGAAAAATATGCACCACCTGGCACACCTACACGATGAATAAAAACGTGATGCTTAAGCAGACAAAGTGGTTTCTGATGGAGGTGGCAGATGACACACGAATGAAGCCGAGTCTGTCGGAAGGCATCGAAGAACTGCGCTGGATGACGCGCAAAGAGGTCTACCACGCGCTGGAGAATTCCTACAAATCCATTCAGTTTGTTTTCGAGGAGTTTTACCGGAAAACCGACACCGTAAAAGGCTGACGCATGGCCGTACGGCCAAATGCCCGTATGGCTGGTGCAGCCGAAATTCAGAGTGAGTACGGCAGGTAAGCGCTGACATCGCCGCCATAGCGGTGTACCTCGCGCACGATGGATGAATTGATCGCGGCGAGCGTTGGCGAGGTAATCAGAAACACCGATTCCATGTTTCGGTTCAGGTCGCGATTGACCTGCGAGATGGTGTTTTCGTACTCAAAGTCAGTGGTGTTGCGCAGGCCGCGAAGCAGATATGACGCACCCTTCTTGCGGGCAAAAGTGGCCGTCAGTTCGGAGTATGTCTCCACACTGATCTGCGGATAGGTACGAAACGTCTGGCGGATGCATCCCAGCATGAACTCAATCTCGAAATAGCGCGTGTTTTTTTTACTGTTGTACCCAATCGCGATGACAATTTCATCAAACAGCGAAAGGCCGCGCAGGACAATGTCTTCGTGCCCCTTGGTGAACGGATCGAACGAACCCGGAAAAAGCGCTACCCGTTTCACGCCTCGAAATAGTAGGCCGAGAACAAGTCAAAATAATGGTGATCCTGCACTTCATCGAACACAAAACCGAACCGAAGCAATGACGGCCGTGCGCCAAATGAAACATTTTTAATGTACTTAACAAACTCGTCGTAATGCGGCGAGTTACGGCCTATGTACCCCCAGAGCACGATACTGTTCTTCTGTTGATCTAAACCCAGCACTGACATCACCATGACGATATACTTCACATAATCAGAAAACTGCTTGATCGGAAACTGGTTATAATAAACCAACTGGCCCTGTTGATGAAAGAGCACGTGCAGCTTAAACCGATCGACATAGATGAAAACCGGCAATTCGGGCGCGGGAATCGCAGCTGTTCCGCGGATCAGGGCAGCAGACTGGTGAACGAACCGAACACCCGTGCGCTGATAGGTTTTTTGAAAGAGCTGAAATAACTCCAGTTGTATCGCAAATACAGTTACGATACCCTGCGACTGACAATGGACATACACTTCAGCTGAAGGATCCAACACGGCGTTAAGTGCGAGGTAGTCGGCTTTCGCTTCTTCCAGAAAAAGGCTTTCGGGTACTTGCACAAATTTATTGTGCTTGAAACTGATGGTAACCGACTTCCAGAAACCCGCTGTTGCCAAGGGATGCGATTCCAACAGATCTTCCACCACTTGGTTGTGCTGCGCTTGCCCTTCAACTTCCGAGAAGACGTAGTCTTCCAGCAGCACTGCTTTGTGCTGGGCATCGATCACTAAAAACTGGAGATCTCTGGCCCCAATTTGTACGATCAGCGAGTACGTGTGCAGCAGATCTTCATCCAGCAGGTCGTCTTTTACCTTCTTGATTAACTTATAGGATGCGACTGCCGGTTGCACGGGATTGGATTATTCCCAATTTCCTGCCGTAGAAACGTCTGTTCTGGAACCAAAGCGCAGCGGCTTGCGCGCTTTTTGCTCGTTCGATTCTTTCCGGCTCGGATTATCAGGTTTGGGATCGCGCACCTCAATGACTTGAACCATCAATCCCGACTTATCCACTTTACTAACGAAGATTTCAAACTTTTCTTCCGAATCCGGCTTAAAGCCGATACGTGAGAGGTCGATGTTCGGGTTAAACTGGTAGCGGGAGTAGTTGATCAATATTTGTCCTTTTTTCAATTCCTCGCCCGGGGCCACATCGGTCAGGTTATCGATCACACCTTCCTCAGGAAAGGGTGGCTGCTTTTCGGTGCCTCCGACATTGATGCGGTAAGCCTTCATGTTGCGGATGACGTTATCGCCCACTTTTACATTGTACCCGGCAAACGTGCCATTATCCGCTGCGCTGAGGGTGAAATTCTTTTTAAAAATACGCTCCTTGGCCGACACGAAACCGAGGGTGTCAAAGCTCACTTTTACTTCCTCGCCGCCGTATGCCTTTTGGATGATAGTCTCTTTCCGTTCGATGATGGGTACCTGACCGTTTTGGATAAAGGAAGAAAGCGAGTCCCAGTTGGCCGTGTAGCGACCATTTACTTCATTGAAAACGATCTGCGCTTCGCGAATAAGTTTCAACCGCTCAATCACGGCGTTTTCTTTGGATTCGATCGCTTTGCGGTCGTCAATCACTTTTTCAACGCTTGAATACAGATAGACGAACATTCCGATACTGATCACAAGCAGCACAACCGTTAAAACTTTAGTCAGGGCATTCATTGTTGGGTTCAGGTTTAAGCCTGCAATAATACTTATTTTCAATAGTTCTAAACAACCCCCGGCAAAGTAAAATAGCCTCGTAAACTGATAATTTCGGCTGGTTTTGAACAAACCCGGAAAACGCCGTGAATTTCTTCCTGCCGCCAGTTGCCCAATTCCCAGAGTGGTATCCACCGAACGGCATCGATTACCGGGAGTTCGGGATTTTCCGGGTCTATACCAGTCAGAGCGGTACCTCCGGTGCGCTTCACCTCAAAGAACAGTTCGATGGCATGGAGAGGTTCGTGAAGGTACTCGCAGGCAAATAGGAAATTTCCAACTGCAATCTCGAGGTTTGTTTCCTCCCTGAATTCGCGCACCACCGCCTGGGCTGCCGTTTCACCAAGTTCAATTCCTCCACCGGGCGGTGCCCAAAAATCACCCGCCCTCAGCCCGCGGTGGTTCACCAGCAGTATCGTATCCTGCTCGATGCAAATACCGCAACTACGCACCCGCAGCCGATTTCCATACGCCAGGTGAACCTGATTTTGAAAAGACACGTTAGAAAGATAAAGATGTAAAAGGCATGAAAGCGTGTGGTCTCGTTTTTTTTTGGCTGCTGGCAATCCGGTTAACCGCCCAGGAACAAGCGGTGATCCGGTGGGAAAGTACCGCCCACGATTTTGGGAAGGTAGTACAGGGAAAAAAGGTAGAACACACGTTTAAGTTTGTTAACATCGGCACCGCCTCGCTCATCATTACGAATGTAGAGGTGAGTTGTGGTTGTACGACACCCAAAGGCTGGCCGCGCGACCCGATAAAGCCCGGAGACAGAGGGGAAATTGTAGTGGCTTTCAATAGTACATCCAAATACGGCCTTCAACACAAAATGATTACCGTAGTCAGCAATGCTATCAATCAGGAGGCTCGCCAGCTAACTTTCACGGCAGAAGTAGTTCCGGTACCCGACCCCTGAATCGCCCCGTGCACAGCCAAACCTGAGATCAACCTCACCTCATCCGTCATCCTTACCTCGTAGCCGTACTTCAGTGCTTCACAACAAATGTGAGCACGGGCCGCTTGGCGTGGGTTACTACATCTTCAGCAACGCTTCCGGCCATCACGTGAGCGAAACCGGTGCGCCCATGGGTAGCCATAGCGATGAGATCTGCGTTGATGCTGTCCGCAAAACGGATGATGCCTTCCTCAGTATCAATGTCGTTGTAGACGTTGATCGTATAGTTTTTCAGGCCCAGTTTCTTGGCAAATTTCTCCATGTAGTCTTTCACAATATGGTCGCGCTGGAAGTCGCCCGGCGTATTGATACGCACGAGGTGTACCGTTGAATCATACACCTGCTGGGTGCGCTTAACGATGCGGGAGAAGACCTCTTCATCTTTCGCCATCGCGGTAGCATAGACGATGTTTTTAAAATCTGAAGTCGCGGGTTTTTTGTGAACCGACAACACGGGGCACCGGGAGTTACGCACCACTTTTTCAGTATTCGAACCGATGATCATTTGCTCCAATTGCGAATGGCCAGCGGTTCCCATCACAACAAGATCGACTTTATGTTCGGCAATAATGGTGGTCATCCCGTGATAGGGATTGCCAACACGTAGTTCGCCATCTACTTTTACATCCGCCATTTTAGGATCGAGGACGATTTTTTCAAGTTGTTTACGCGCTTTTTGAATCAGGCGCATCGTAAACAGGCGGTCTTCAAAATCTCCATCTGTTGCCACCTGCCCTTCCACATTAAACGAGCCACCGGTGGCCTCCTCCACTACGTGCAGGAGAATCAGGCTGGCCCCCGCCTTGCGGGCTATATCGGCCGCTACCTCGGTAGCAATCATGGCCGGCTTGGAAAAATCAGTAGGAACAAGAATTTTTTTCATGATCTTTTGGGTTTTAAAACGCGCGTATTTCTGCTTCTGGTAAAAGTAGCGATTTCACATTAATATCAAAAAAACCATCAGGGGCAAATCACATCCGGATGGGCCGATCCGAGTAATGCGGGCAGAATCTGGAGCGTAGTCCATACACGTCCGATCAATAAACCACCCATCACCACCAGTGCCACCATCGTCAGGGTTTGTAATCGCAGCGAAAAGCGCTGCATCAGCCACCCCCAGAGCCAACTAACTCCCATCATCACGGGCAAGGTTCCTATGCCAAACACCACCATATATAAAAACCCGGCGGCACTACCGGGCAGCGTAAAGCAAAAAACCAATGCCAGGTAGGTGAGCCCACAGGGAAGCAACCCATTGAGCATGCCGGTGATGAACAGCAGGCCTGGGCCTTTTCCCCTGAGGGTGATGCCCAGCCACCCCTTCAACACATGTACCAGTCGGGCAACAATCCGTTGAACCACAGGCATGCGCCAACGCGTAAAACCCCCAAGGCCCACCAGTATCAGCAATAACCCGAGCGCAAGCGACAGGTAGTTCTGAAAAGGTCTCAGGTTAAGCAGGGTACCCACCGCAGCCGCCAGTGCTCCCAGAAAGCCGTAGGTTAGTATGCGCCCCCCGTTATAAAGTAACTTGGCCGGCAGAAAAGGCTTGTTGAGCGTAGCCGCAGCCACCAGGGGACTGCACATCCCGGCACAGTGCAGGCTACCCGCAATACCCATGATCAAGGCCGTGAACCACATTGCTTACAACACAATTATTTTTTCCACGAAGTACTCCTGCCCGTCCATTGTCCACTTCAGTGAGGCCCGGTATAATCCGGGTTCTGTTGCGCGGAGGGAAAACTGCTGCTCATCACGCACGGAGCCAGTAATCGGAAACGTGTGATCCAGGCGCGCATTCGAGGGGCGCAGCAGTTTCAACTCACCGGCAGCAACCCGCTCAAAGTCGGTGAACTCGACCGAAATCCGATCGGCCGTCAATCGGATCTCCGGTTTTACCACCAAGTGCTGCGCGTTCGTGAGCCGATTGATCTTCTGCTGATGGTTGATCTCCTCTTCATAGTAATTCTTGGTTACGAGTGACACATCCTGCCGCACGCAAACCGCTACCAATGTGCCGATAAAAGCGGCAAAGAGCACAAAGGCCAACACAATCCATCTTCCAAAACTCATATTGCAGTTTTTTTCATGTTTATAGGACCTACAAAGCGGGCTGTTGCCGACTCAATTTTTCTTCCATTCTGATATGCCGAGAGTACAATAGATGTTTTAACACCGGTGATGGCGCCCTCGGGTATTTTGATGATGTATAAATTCTTTACCATTCCTTCGCGCGGGATCACCAGTTCTCCGGGGCCAATTTTTACGAGCGAAGCCGATGCGGGCGCCTCCACCCGCACCTCCACGGGGATATCATCGAAGGTCTTGTTGACAAACTCAATATTGTATACATTAGAAATATTGCCATCATCTGTTTTTGTGTACAGCGTACCGGGGGCTTTCAAGACGGTCATTTCCACATCGGCCCGGGTGAAGATCAGGAAGCCCAGCAGCGACACCAGGGCCGTAAGAACGGCCGCATAGCCGGCTATCCGGGGCGTAAACACCCGCTGCTCTCCTTTCTCCACCGCCGCATGGCTGGAATAGCGGATCAGTCCTTTGGGGTATCCTACTTTCCCCATTACATCATCGCATGCATCCATGCACGCCGTGCAGTTCACGCACTCCAACTGGGTGCCGTTGCGAATGTCAATACCGGTGGGACAGACATGAACACATAATTTACAATCTACACAATGTCCGCGAGGCTCGGCCACCGGCTGATTTTTTTTCAATTTACCGCGGGGCTCGCCGCGGATCCAATCGTACATCACCACGATAGAGTTTTTAACCAGCA